>NZ_JBANDC010000012.1:0-153794 GCF_038896935.1 Collimonas rhizosphaerae | reverse complement strand
GCATTTCTTAACGATGTCAATGCCACGCAGAAAACCGTCGTCTGGTTCAAATACAACCTGTGGCAGTTCGCATGGAATGCGGCGTATAACTTCAATACCCATTACGGATTCGGCTTTAACGGCTTGCAGGGATTGAATGCGCCGCCCAGCTCGAGCAACCCGGCACCGGGTTTCTTCGACACCGTCTCCTACAAGGGTAAGTCGATGGTGAAGTACTATGCATACGATGCTCCGAGCAACACAGTAAACGCAGATCCCGACGTCGGCATCACGCAGGTCATCGATACGACCAAGGCACAGGCGCTGGTAACGATTACAAACAGCAAGACGTCCGCGCAGGCGCCATATATTATCCGCTCCGGCAATTTCTGGTATTTCGCTGACTTGCCATTGTCATACATCGGCCCACGCGACCGCTATCTGGTGCTTTGCGACATATTGCATGACATATTCGCCGACAATCAACCGGTAAGCCATAAAGCCCTGGTACGGCTGGAAGACGTCGATGCATTGGTCAATTTCGGCACAATGCAAACACTGTCGGACTATTTGCTGAGCCAACACATTCCATTTTCGATTGCGACTATTCCACACTATATGGACCCTTTGGGTGTGTACAACGGCGGGGTGCGAGAAGAAGTACCGTTGTCGCAGGCCGGGACTCTCAAGACGTCGCTAAATTACGCGCTGGCGCGAGGCGGGAAAATTCTGATGCATGGATATACCCATCAATACGATTCGATGCGGAATAAGAATACAGGGGTCAGTGCCGATGATTTTGAATTCTGGAATGCCGTGGCGAATACTCCGGTGGCCGAAGATTCGACTGCATGGGCATTGGGACGTCTCCTGGCGGGAAAGACAGAATTCCAGAATAACGGTTACGCGCCATTTGCCTGGGAGACACCGCACTATCAGGCATCACCGCTGAGCACGAAGGCTGTGCCGCTAGTATTTAATACAACCTATCAGCGCGCCGTCTATTACACCTCCGACACCCCTAATTTTACGGCGACCGTGAGTAAGGATTTTCAAGTTGGACAATTCTTCCCCTACGTCATCAAGCAAGACTACTACGGCCAGTGGATCGTGCCGGAAAATCTGGGGAATATTGAATACAATATTAGCTCTATCGATCCATCTTCAAATATTACCTACACTTGGCAAGATATTTGTCTTAATGCCCAATATGCCACGGTGGTACGAGATGGATTCGCATCTTTCTTCTTTCATCCGTTCTGGCTGGAGTCGTCGCTCGCGCCGTTGGTTACGACGGGATTCACCGACTTCAAAAACATAATTCAGTGCATTACGACATTGGGCTACACCTGGACTGATGCTAGTACACTCGCACATCCATAAGCCATGCATCTGCTCGCCAAAGGAACGAACCTGGGTCCTTTGGTGTTCAGCTAAGGGGCCAATTCCCGATGCGCCAAACTTGAGGGGCGGCATCTTGTAAGAATATGCGTCAGTGCTACGATTGGGGCCTAGCCCTCTGTACCTCTGTCCCAAATTGACAAGCAATGCATTCTGGGGCGTTAGGCCAATTGCTCTAAGATTCTGCGCCATCTTGGCGCAGGCCGAATCGAACGGGAGCCTTTTTCTCATTCAAAAAGTAGTTCCCACCTGCACGGCATGATGCGTGCCGGATGTGATCCCAGGACCCCGGTCGTAGACAGCTGCGGGCGGATCCACCTGCTCACTTCTTTGTCACAACTCACCTGTCACTTATCACAGTTACATCGGCTAAATGTGTGATCTATTCTTACAGCGTGACTTCCTCATGGGCACAGAAAATCTGACTGCGCAAAATACTTCATGCTACTCAAGTGGTTGTTTTTGGCGCGTCTATTGAGTGCGCCATTGAAGAAGTGAACAACGCGAAAACATACTGGCATTTTTTAAAAGTCCGGAAAACAGATCGCTCTCATGCTGTCGTCACAAGAGTAGTTTCATGACGTTCTAAACTTTTATAAGGGATTAAATCATGTCTACAATTTGTGTATTGGTGGCCGTAAATGTAGGCCAAGCCGTAGCGACGAAAAATCTGAGCAAATATGTCTTCATGGTAGATACGACCGGATATTCCGGTGATGGCAGCGAAGGGGGTAACGAATTGATCACAACGTGCCGCAATGGCGACACGATCGTCTGGACCGTCGCCTCTATCGACCCCGCCGAATCAGTCGCTATTCTAGGCTTCGCCGGACAAGCCATCCCCAACATGGTCAACCCCATGAAATATCCGCAGTATGACGGCACCACCTGGGGCGGGCGCGTTAACCAGGCTGGCAACCACATTCAATACACCATGACATTACTGCTGGAAGGTAGCGTGCAGCTGACATTTGACCCCTTCATTACAGCGACCAATCCGCAATAACCTGGTGTTCTTGGAAAACGTGCTGGGGCAATGCAGGAGTAAATCTGTTCCGGTCAGCGTGTCAAGAATATAGGCAAGGCAAGTTACCAATAGGGCTGTTCAGGCTTTATCTTTTTCTTCTCTGAATATTTTAGCGGCAATGAAAGCGCGGGCGTAGCGTAGCCCAGCCCGCGCTCTCAAAATTTTGAGGATTAAATCATGTCCAGAATTAGTACATTGTCGAGAATTGTCGATGTCTTGGTCATCGTAAACGTAGGTAAAGCCATTGCCACCAATAATCTGAGCAAATACGTCTTCATGGTGGACACGACCGGATACTCCGGTGATGGCAGTGAAGGTGGCAATGGATTGATTACGACTTGCCATGAGCATGATACGATCGTCTGGACCGTTGCCTCAATTGATCCCGCCGAAACAATTCGCATTCTCGGTTTTAGCGGGCAAGCAATTCCAGACATCGTACATCCCAGGCCGTATCCACAGCACGGAGGCACCGTTTGGGGTGGCCGCGTCAACGAAGTGGGCACCAAAGTGCAATATACAATGACGTTGCTGCTCGCTGGCAGCAAACACTTGACCTTTGACCCGTTCATTACGGCTACCAGAAAGCTTGAACCTTTATTGCCGCCAATACATGGCGCGGCATAAGCGGAATTTATGTGGCCATTCGAAAAGTCTTCGATACTTTTTTCGACGTCGTAAAAGACCAGTTATCGTCTGCACATTGGCCATCATCTTAGACAACGTAAACTGTAGCTCTCCGGGGAGTTAATATTGTTTCAGGTTGTCTAAGATGACCTCAAGATTCTCCCATCTCCCAACTATCACCCAGATTTGAGGCGTCAGACTCAGCGACAGCCAATCCCCCAAGTTCACGGCACGGAATGAGAGCAGAACCCGCGCCAAACATATAGGTTTGCTTGTTAGAGATAAGGCGCTTGTCGTTCTCTTAGCGGGGCGGTGACAGGTATGTACGTGAGAATCTGTTCCATTGTGTTTATGCGGTCTGGCGTGGTTTGGAGTGGTTTGTAATGGTGGAGGCGGCGGGAATCGAACCCGCGTCCACAGCGGGCAACGATATGCCCTCGCGTTGCCCCATTCTCCTAAGCTTTATTTTGCTGGTCATAGAATTCCGTGAGCATGCGTTGATAATTATCAATAACCGTACGCACACACAATTCGGTGATGTATAGCACGCCAGAATAGCTATCGATATGCTCTGGAGCACTCATGTTCAGCACCGCTCCATCGTCCGTAATAAAGTGAGCAACGGCGTTGCGAAATCGTGGCGTGAGGACTGTATCAAAGAAGCCCTTAATTGGTTTCCCAATATATTGTCGATAAGCCGTATCTATTGCCGGGGCATCTGGGATCAACTCTGGTACGCGCGTGATGGTCAATCCGTTGTTTTTCGCTGTTCTAAAAAGTTCTGTCCGCCTGGCACCAAATAGCCCCTCCAGCAGCTTATGGTAACAAAGAAATTTGTAGAAATCGCTGCTCGAATTCTTTGCTTCCCGGTACATTGCGTAGACGGGTAGAAGTTCGAGGAATGGGCTACCCGTGTGCGGATTGACGGTTGAGTGCCGATACGGTGCAATGTAGTCAATGGTTATGCGTTGGTTCTTGATATCCTCAATTCGCACCGAAGTTATAAAGAGCGGGCTGTCAGCGTGGTAAGTTATGCAGTCGAGAAATGGCAACACTGCAGCCAAGAATTTATTTCGTGCGTCAGTCGTGCTTGTGGCTTCACATTCGAATTCGAGAAGCGAATGTTCTCCGGCCTGATTCGTCCGTACTTCGAACGTCCCGCCAGTACACCGAATCCTACTAAATGCGCTATCTTTCGTCCGGAGCAAGTAAGACCCTCCATCATTCTCGTTGAAGTCTCCCTTGATGCCCTCAGTCACAACGGGGAACTTTGCTAGTCGCGCCGCGAGCTTGAATTGCCTAGTCGTGCTGTCATTGAGACGGTCGGCGTTTTTCCTGGTTTCGTCCTTCATGAGGGCTAGTACGTGCAATTCGCCGCGTACCCCAGGAGGCCCGAGATCTTCGTATGAAATATTTGTAGATGGCGACGGCGATTGTGCCATGTGCTTTCCCTCCTCGGGCGCATCCAATAAATTCGTTTTCAAACTGAAAATATAAATTGTAGGCTTATCGTCAATTCCCGTATCTGTAACGATGTACAACTCGATCTGGCGTATTGCGAGAGTTCGAAGCAACGAAAATCCGCATTAATGCCAAAGAAATGAATGCTACGAATTTGCTACAGCAAATAGTGGGAGGTAGATGTGGCGCGGGGTTTCAGTCTCATTCCACGCCGTGAACTATGGCGAGACTTGCATTGCAGGCAGCAGTATAGCAAAAACCGTTAGCACCAAAATGAGGAAATAGCCGCACATCGCCGCCGCGCCACAGATTGGCCCGCGGAATGCTGTGAACCGGCTGATTTCTGTATCATTCCCTCATGCCAATCTTCCAAAGCATCAAGTTCCGCCTGATCGGCCTCGGTATACTGATTATCGTGGCCGGGATCGGCTTGCGCCTGTTTTTTGCGCTGCCGTTCGCCCAGGGACTGCTGCGCGAGGAGGTGGCGGCCCAGCAATTATCGATTGCATCGTATATCGCACGCGACATTGACCATAGCGTCCAGGCGCGCCAGGCGCTGATCGCCGAACTGAGTTCGGCGCTGCCGCCGACATTGCTGCAGCAGCCGGAGAAACTGACCGTCTGGCTTGAAGAACGGCAGCGCGTGAATCCTTTGTTTAACAGCGGCCTGCTGGTGGTGAAGCCGGACGGCGACGGCCTGCTGGCGGAATATCCGGTAGTGGCCGGGCGCAGCAAGCTGGCTTTTTCCGGAATCGCGTGGTTTCAGGCTGCATTGCAGGCCGATGCTCCGGTGATGGGCAGGCCGCAGCGCGGCCGCGCCAACGGCGAGCCGATCCTGATCATGGCGGCGCCGGTGCGCAACGCGGCGCGCCAGGTGGTGGCAGTGCTGGCGGGCGTGGTAGTGCTCAATACGCCAGGTTTCCTGGATCGCCTGCAGGAAACCCAGCTCGGCGTCAGCGGCGGATTCCTGCTGGTGTCGCCGGCCGACAAGCTGTTCGTCGGCGCCAGCGACCCGGCCATGGTGCTGAAACCGACCCCGCCCACCGGTGTCAACCTGCTGCATGACCGCGCCATGGCGGGTTACCGCGGCACCGGGATCACCATCAATGCCAAAGGCGTCGAGGAGCTGTCGGCGATGGTGACGGTGCCCAGCACCGGCTGGTTTGTCGTCGCCCGCATGCCGACCGCCGAGGTATTCCATCCGATCAACGCCATGCTCGGTTTTTATCTCAAGAACACGCTGCTGATCGTGGTCGGCATGATTGCCATCATGATGCTGCTGTTGCCGCGCACCTTGCGGCCGCTGACCGACGCCGCGCATGCGATGCGTGAAATGGCGGACGGCAAACGCCAGCTGGCGCCGCTGCCGGTCGGGCGGCAGGATGAGGTAGGCAGCCTGGTTCTGGGGTTTAACTACCTGGTGGAACGGCTGCGCGACAAGGAAATGGCGCTGAAGGAGAGCGAGGCGCGCATGGCGTTCATGGCGCACCACGATGCGCTCACCGGCTTGTGCAACCGGGCCATGCTGGAAGACCGCTTGCAGCAGGTGATGGCGCGCGCGCAGCGCGACAGCACGCATTTTGCCCTGCTGTTCTGCGATCTCGACGATTTCAAGCCGATCAACGATGAATACGGACATGAGGCTGGGGACGCCATCCTGTGCCAGGTTGCAGCGCGCTTGCTGGATGGGCGCCGCAACACCGATACCGTGGCGCGCCTGGGCGGCGACGAGTTTGTGATCCTGCTGACAGACCTGACCGACACCCGCAATGCAGCGATCGGCGTCGCCCAGCAACTGCTGGCGGCGATCGGCATACCGTTCAATATCGCCGGCACCATATTCGAACTCAGCGCCTCGATCGGCATCGCCTTGTATGGCGGCGCCAGCATCTCTACTTCGCAACTGATGTCGCAGGCCGATATTGCCATGTACCAGGCCAAGCGGGCCGGCAAGAACGAATTCTTTGTATTCGTTGAAGCGCTGGAGTCTTACAACGTCTAGCGCGCAAAAAAAATCGCAGGACTCAGCGCGACGATTGCGTGAGTGCCTGCGAGTGCCTGGCTAGAAAAAGGACTGGCTTATTTGCTTTTTTGAGCCGGGGCCGGGGCCGAAGCTGGCGCTGCAGCGGCCGGCTTGCCGTCGAGAGGAAATGCGCAAACGAAATTCATCATGACTTCGGCCACCGAATCCTTGGCTGGCGCGGCATACGTCGAATTCTTCAAGGCATCGCTGTGATCCACCCTGGCGCCGGCGCCGTCAGCATCGGCAAACAGGATTTCCCTCTTCAGGCTCAAGGTCTTGGCCTTGCAGTCGTACACCGTCAAATCCTGGTACGACTTGAAGGTAGGCAGCACCTTGGCGTCGCCGTCATTCTTGCGCGCTTCCTTGAAGTTCCACATGGACCATGCTTCGCGGATGCCCTTGTTTTCCTTGATCGAATTCTGGTCCAGCTTGAGCTCTGCGGTATCGCTGGAACCGACCGATTGCCAGTCGGGAGCAGCCTGGACGGCGACGCAAGCGAGGCCAAGAGTAAGGGTGAGCGCTATTTTTTTCATATGTGTTCCTTAAAAAGTGCGGGCTTGGTTTCGACTTTGCATAGTAAACATTAATTCCCGCAACAAGGAAGCAATTTGGTAACAAAATGAAAAAGCCCCGTCTGCGACAGGGCTTTTTGCTACTGCGGGAATGCGCGAAGAAATGTCTTATGCCTTAGGCTTCGACAGGCATTCTTTCATGAACGCCTTGCGATCGTCGCCCTTCTTGCCGGTAGCGTCGACGTTGCAAGACTTCATTTTCTCTTGCTGCGTCATGGGAGCCGCGGCTGCCGGTTTTTTGCTCAGGCAATCTTTCATGAAAGCTTTGCGGTCGTCGCCAGCTTTACCGGTCGCATCCTTGTTGCATGTCGCCATCTTGCTTTGCTGGGCATTTGCGGCAAAAGCCGGGTTAAACACAAAGCAGCAAGCGAGCAGTGCCAGACCTGTCAGTTTTTTCATGATTTTTCTCCGTTTCCACAGTGAGGGTTACCGCATTATTCTGCGACGATGCGGCTTGCTGCATTACAGCACGAAAATTGTCGGCTGCCAATATGTTAGCTATATGCTTATGCGGCTTCGGCATATGCCGCCATTCATCCGGGGAAGGCCGACTGATATTCACAAACCGTATGGCGTGTATGTGAAAGCGAAATTGGATTAGTCATTGAGGATTGCATATACTGCACTGCAACATAGACGACTAACTGAAAGGAAATATCATGGCCAGCATCTCCCCTCCACTGCCGCTGTCGACACGCGCGATGCAAGCCCAGGCTCGCCCTGATATGTACAAGACCGAGGCTAAACAACAGCCGAGCCTGCTTGACAAGGTACTGACCGTCTGGAGCGCGCCTTACAAGAAATTGAGCGGTTCTTTCCTGCGTTTCTGAAAACACGGCGCCGTCAGACATGCTCGAATCAGCCCCGCCTTTCGCGGGGCTTTTTTTTACCTATAAAACAGCCTGGCTCAACACCAACCCGAGTTACCCACAGAAAATGTGCGCAAGCCTGTTGATAACTTCATCGTAAAAAATCCAAGCCTTTGATTCATATCATTTTTTCGATAATGCTCGCGGCAGGGTCAAATGTCTCGCCATGAATGGTTGCCCACGCTGTGCACGCGATTCGCGCAGGCAAAAAAAAGCCCGCTCACCTTGCGGTTGCGGGCTGAATCCAAACCTTAGGAGGTGTTGGAGGAGACAGGTGTAACTATATGGCGACGCAGCAATCGTGTCTGCTTTATTTGTCTGATAACAGATATTTTCTATCTATATATCTCTACGATATTTGTCGCCCGCGAGTTTCATTTTGGTTTTTCATCATGGCCGCGGCAGGCATCGGCGCGCGCCTTGCGCATCGTCCCATCCTTGCAACGCATTACGCTGTGGGTCCCCATGCGATGGCTGCCATCGTAAAACGACTCGGGCCGCCTGTCGTTGCGCGCATCGGGATGTCCTTCCAGTCCAGCTCCCGGTTCGGGTCGCGGCATGGGTTCGTTCTGCGCATGAACCCAGGGAGTAATGGCCAGCAATAGCGTCAGTGCGCCTAGGAACTTCTTCATATCGGACCTTTCTTTGGAAGTGGATTTACCAGGACGATCTCGGTTGCAACCGCTCTGTTTCGAGCCAGGCTGGATGCTTTATGTTCCGTCATTTACAGAAAACTTTAGCCGCGCGGCTGTGCTCAGGCGCGCAGGGCGCGATACAGCGCCGCGCCGGACAACGGCTGTAAACCGCCCTGTTCGGCGGCGTGCACCAGCGCCGTGATACGCCGGTTGGCGGGCGCGTCGCGCGCCAGCGATTCGGCCAGGCGCACGATAGCACCGTTCAGGTAATCCACTTCCGTCAGGCGCCTTGCTTGCAAGTCTTGCCACATCGAAGAGCGCGCCTCGGGATCGATTTTCAGCATGGTTGCGGCAACCCGCGTAAAAATCGCGTCGGGCAAACGCAACAAGGCTGGCAGCAGCCGCGGCCCGGCCTTGGCGATCCTGGCCGGGTGAATCCCGGCGGCGCGCAAAACGGCCAACGCTTCTTCGATCAGCAGGGCCAGGCAACGGCGGTAGGCGCGTTGCGACAACTCGCTTTTGAGCGCCAGGCCGGAGAGCGCATTGACTGCATTATTCAAATTCAGCAACAGCTTGCCCCATTGGACTGCCGCGATATCCTGGCACTGCTGCAGCGGCAGGCCGGCCTGGCGAAACAGCGCCAGCCAGGGCTCCAGCCCGGCGGCCGCCTCCACCATCAGTTCACCGCCGCTGGCGCGGTGAAAGCGGTTGCCTTCCATCTGCACCACATTGAACGGCACCATGGCCGCCAGCACCTGCCGGCCGGCCAGCAGGCTGCGCAGGGTGTCGATATTGCCAACGCCGTTTTGCAAGCTGACGACCAGCGCCGCCGGCTTGGCCCAGCCGGCAATCGCGCTCGCCGCGGCGGCGCTGTCGGCGCTCTTGACGGTGACCAGGATCAGGTCGGCCGCGGCCAGCGCCGACGGGCTTTCCTGGTAGGGAACCTGATCGCCTTCAAGCCGTTGCCGGCGCCCTTCCAGGTCGCTCAGCAGCAAACCCTGGCTGGCGATCTGCCCACGCATGCGCGCCCGGCCGATCAGGACCACGTCGGCGCCCGCGGCCAGCAGCGAAGCGCCGACATAAATGCCGACGGCGCCGGCGCCAAAGACGGCGATATTCAAGGGTGCAGCCGGCATATGGCAACAGGCCCTAATAGGCGATGTGCAGGCGGCGGTACAGGAAACCGAGGACAAACAAGGGACCAATCAGGAGGAAACGCAAATCGTCGAAAAACGATGGTTTCTTACCCTCGATCTTATGGCCGACGAACTGCCCGATCCAGGCGATCACGAACACGCTGACCGACAGCGGCAGCACCAGCCCGGGCGGCAGTACATACAGCAAGGCCAGCATCGCGCCAGACATCAGCAGCATGCCGAAGGCAAACGGCACAGACAAGGAAAAATAGTAAAGCAAGGAGGCCAGCACGGCCGCCAGCGCCACCCCGGGGTGGATGGTCCACAGCAAACCGAGCAGGGTAAACACGATGACCGGCACGCAAATGAAGTGGATCACTTCATTGACCGGGTTCAGGTGGCTTTCGGAGTATTTGGCTAGCAAGGTGTCTATGGAACGGCCCGCTGCCTGCTGCGACTGCTGGTTCATGACGGTCTCCATCTTTTTTATGTACAACCATCTTAGACCATCATTTTTCTGCGCGCTTGAACGCAATCGCCATCTTTTGCAGCTCAGACGGCACCACGCCGAAGGTGTGGCGAAAGGTCCGGCTCATGTGCGCCAGGTCGGCGAAACCGGCCGCATGTGCGGCATGCGTCATGTTGTCGCCGCGCCCCACCGCCTCGACCGCGGCCAGCAAGCGCGACCACAGCAGGTAACGCGACAGCGACAAGCCGGTCTGCTGGCGGAACAGATGGGTAAAGCGGCTGGCCGACAGATGCACGGCAGCCGCCAGCGCCGCGCCGCTGACCGCCGGCCCCGGCTGCGCGGCTATCAGCGCCAGCGCCTGGCTGATCCGGCGGTCGAAACCTGGCTGCGCCGGCCCAGCCAGGGTCGTGCAATCCAGCCATTCCTGGCCCAGCTGCTCGGCTTGCGGCAGCTCAAGCTGGCCCAGCCTGGCCTGGGCCAGCCCGGCTTGCACTTGCGCGAAGCCTGGGTCGCTGGCATAGGCGGCCGCCAGCACGCTTGCTGCGCCTTGCGCGCGCTGCGGCAATTCGACAAACAGGTGCGCCAGCTGCGTGGCGTCGCAATGGATCTGGTGCGGCTGGCTGGAAGCGAAGATGGCGGCGCGGGTGGTGGTCCACGGCTGGTCCGGCGCCAGGCGCGCCTGGAATGGTCCGTCCAGGCCCCAGGTCAGCTGGGTGCCGAAATGGGCGTGGAAGCGGGAATCGATGCCGGGGCCGATGACCAGGGCCCGGCCGCGCCAGAGAAACAGATGAGAGTGTTGCCGGTTCATTGAGGCCTGGTCGAATTGGGCAGGCTAGAATTTGTGGCAGGTGCAATTGCCCCAGCGGTACAGGTGCATCTTGTGGAAAATGTTTTTGATCTCGTTCGGCACGCCGCCAAACAATACTTCGGGTGCAGTCAGGCCGAACACGCCCAGGCTGATCGACGGCTCCAGCGACACCACCGCATGCCAGGTGCGCTTGGGGATGAACAATGCATCACCCGCCTCGACCCGTGCATACAGGCCCTGCGTTTTTTCGAATTCCTTGAGTTTGTCCGGCTGCCGGTCCAGCTGCGAGATATTGATATCGCTCAGGATCGCGCCCCAGTCGTATTTCTCGGAAATGCACATGTGCGGCGTTTGCTCAGGCGGGAACAAGATGAATTCCTTGCTGCCGCGCACCTGGCAAAACCAGTTGTGCGGAAAGTCGTAATGCAGGCCGGTGACCGTATTGGCCGGCCCCATGAAGACATATTCCCAGGTCCAGCGCCTACCCGGCCACAGGTCCTTGATCGAGAAGTCATGGCGCAGCGCCGGGAATTCGTCGAGGATATTCCACTGCGCCAGGTACATGCGGTCGGGCTGGAACGTTTGCATGTGCGCCCAGTCGAGGAAAAACTGTTCGCCCGGCGCCAGCTGATGGCGGCGCCGGTCCGGCAGCAGGCCGACATCGTCCGGCAGGGCACGCTTAGCCAGCGTCGCCAGTCCTTGCAGATAGGGGCCGACCGGCATCACCGGCCGCGGCTGGGTCTGGCCCTGCTCCACCAGGCCGTTCTGGAATTTCACTTTAGGTTCGGAACCGTCCTTGTAGCGCAGCGCCGCCATCTGTTCGAACGACCAGTTCTGCTGCGCCGGCCAGTTGCGTAATGCGCCCTTGACCAGCAAGGGCCGGGTGCGCGCGCCGAAACCGCCTTGGCGCTGCAATTGCTCGGCATCGATCTGGTCGACTAGCTGGAAGGATGGACCGCGGATCGAAGTCATAGGCAGGTAAGAAGCTGAAATAAAAATCGGGAAAAATCCCGCTGCGAGGCTTCACAGTTTAGCAGGATGGGACGGAAATTTTCCGGCAACGGCATTCTCTAGAAATTGCGTATATCGTCCTGGATCATCCTGATCCGGTTATCGCTGTTGAGCCGGTTGATCAGCTGCGCCTGGGCTGCGCGCCATAACTGGTCGCGGTCCATCAGGTAGCCTTCGGTGCGGTAGCCGTAACGGCCAGTACCGGGCACGTCGCCGTAATAGCTGATGGTGGCGCGGCGGCTTTCGGCGACTTCGTTATAACGCAGGTCCAGGCTCGGCACCCTGGTCACGGAAAGATCGAGGACGACCTGCATGGCGTTGGCTTCCTCGACCACCTTGCGGTTGAAACGGTAGGTACGCACGGCGATGCTGCCGTCAGGCTTTTTATATTCCACATTCTCGCTCATCGCCTCTACGTATTGGCTGTACTTGGGCGGCTGATAGATATACGAGGTATTGAGATACATGCCGAGGTCGGCAGTGCCGCCGCCCTGGTACTGAAAGCGGGTGAACCCCAGGTCGAACAGCGCCAGCACGCTCCTGGTGATGTCGCCATTCGGTTCATTGCTGCTGATTTGCAGGACCACGGTGCCCATGTTGCGATATTTGTCGGACAGCGGCTGCGCATCCTTGTAGGCGCCGTGCTGGCGGTAAACATCGTAGGCATTGAAAAAGGCCAGGCTGGCGTCGCGGTACAGCGCCTTGCGGCGCTGCGGATTATTCGCAGCCAGCTCCGCCCCCTGCTGGTAATACGTTGCAGCATCCTTGCTGTCTGCCGCATATTTGTACTTGTCCGCCAGTTTCCTTGCGTCTTTATAGTCGCCGTATTTCTGGTAGGCGTCGGCGGCTGCGGCATAGCTGACAGCCGCCATCCGGTCGTCCTTGACGGCAGCGGCAGCCCTGCCTTTCAGGTAGTACTGCCCGGCCAGATTTTCCCGCAGGCCGACCTCGAGGTAGCGATCCGGCAAATCCGTATATTTGGAATAGTACGGCCTGCTGGCCAGCATGGTCCGGATTGCCAGCAAATCCGAATAGGCGGCTATCTTCCTGTCGTACTCCTGGCCGCTGGCAGTCTGGACTGTGGTTGCATAACTGCTTTCGATAATCCGCAGGCGTTCGCGGATGCCGTTTCTTTCATCGCTGTCGTCGTAGTCCGCTTTCTTGTATTTGTCGTCGAGATAGACCAGGGTCGATTGCACGCTGGCGACATAGTTGCCGTCCTTGAACTGCGAAATCGATGTAGACAAGGAAGCACAGCCCGCAAGCAGCATGGCGCAGCCAAAGAATAAAAGCGCTGTCAAGACTGGTTTGAGTTTTTGCATTCTGTTTTCCCTGTAGCGATGCGGACCTGGCGTCGAGCAATGGCAGATCTTAAGCGGAAGTACAAGGAGGAAGCAATCTCCGGGGCGGCCATGAAAAGCCGCATGCCCATGGCGAGATGGCGGTCAAGCGATGCCGGAGCGCGGCGCAGAAGCCCCTGGAGGAGATCCGAAAAAAAAGCCCACTGCCTTGCGGCAGCGGGCTAAATATCAACATAGGAGAGGATAGGCTCCGATAGACGGTTTAATTCTAGTGAGAATTGGAAACTGCCACACCTGTCACTTTTAACAGGTTTACAAATCAGGGATATCGCCAGTCATGTCAACTATGACAATACCGCTGTCCAGGCTTGTTAATCAATCGTCATCTGCGATGCCAGGCCGGTTGGCGGCAGCCTGCGCTTGGAGCAACTGTCGCCGCAAAAGATCGGCCTGCTTGCATGGATGCCAGGCGGCGGACAAAAAATTCGAAGGCCTGGAGCGGTAGTCTGGAAACATCCAGCGCGTGGTCGCAACACGCAAGAAACAGCTTGGCAAGCTCGCAACATAGTCGCTATTGCACAACATATCCCGGCGCAGCCCGGCCGGCGCTTCAACTCGCGAGGAACTCACGCCAAGGCTCGAAATATTTTTCGCGCCAGCCGAGCTTGACCTCTTCGTAATCCTGGTCCGGCACATCCAGGTGCACCAGCTCTATACGGCCATGCTCGCCTTGCGGGTGGAACGACAGGATCAGGATCGAATCCGGATCGTCCGCCGCAAATGCCGGCGAGCGCCAGGTCTGCACGATCAGCCTGGGCTTGACCACCTGCAGCATCACGCCGGTCAGGGCGCCGTCGAAAGCCTCGAATTCGGCGCCGGCCTCGGCGCTTATGGTGACCGGCAAGCCGGTGATCGCCTGGTGCAGCACCGGATCGACGTACATGTCGAACAAAGCGTCGGGAGTCGCTTTCAAGACCACCGTTTTATAAATCACGTTGCGCATGCCGGTTCTTCCTGCGGTAAGCAAAGCATCAGGTCAACAAGCGCCAGTGACTCGACTGCGGAATGGCGCGCTGAGGAATTTTTCATATTCTGGGGGACAGCGCAAGAACAGGCGCCGTCGCAAAACTTTACCTCATTTTTCAAAAGCTCATTTCATCGCGCGCCGCATGCCGACATACAGGGCTTCCACCTTTTCGCGCGCCCACTCGGTCTTGCGCAAAAACGTCAGGCTGGATTTGATGCTGGGATCGCTCTTGAAACAGCGGATGTCGATGCGCTGCCCCAGTCCATCCCAGCCGTAATGCGCGACCAGTTCGGTCAGCATGGCCTCCAGCGTGACGCCGTGCAAATGGTTGTGTGTGTTCATGTGCTTCTCGATCAAGGTCCAGGCTGGCATTTTACGGTGCCTCGCTCCTCATCACACAGTATTAAAGTTTTTGGAAATCCTGTCGTTATCTGAATGACAGCTATCCTGAAAGAAAGCAAATGATTTCAAGAATCGCCTCGGCCCAGGGTTCGGCCCAATCCGCCGCCAGCGCCGCGTCGCAGATCGCCGCCTTGCAAAAACAGCTTGCCGGCCTGCAAAAACAACTGGTTTCCGCACTCAAGGAAATGCCGTCGTCGAAAGAGGAACAGGCGCTGGCCGACATGCGGGTAAAAATGCTGCAGCAGCAGATTGCATCGATCGAGGATGAAATCAGCCGGCTGAGCCAGCTGGGGTCAGCGCCTGTGGCGCAGGATGGATTGCAAAGCGCTCAAGCAGCATTGCGAGACAAGCAGGCGCAACGCCAGAAAGACCCGGGCGCCTCAGCCGGCGCAGGGGTCGACCTGTATATCTGAAACCAGCCCTGCCCGGCGCTGGATTGCCGGGCAGGAGCAGCGTATCAAGGCTGCAGGCTGGCCCGGTAAAAAGCCGTCACCGCATCGGCCAGCAGCTTGTGCGTATGCGTGGTCGGGTGCAGCGTATCCCAGAACACGAAGCTGTCCGGATTGCTGCACTGGGAACGCGCCGTCTGCGTACTCAGGTAGTTGGTGCTGGAATCGGTATTGATGTTGAGGCAGGACTGGGTGGTGTTGCTGACCTGGTATTTGCCTGGATTGCTCAGCAGGTCGTTGAATAGCGCATAGCTGTCGAACAGCTGGATATGCAAGCTGCTCCCGTATTGCGCCTGCAAGGAACCGACCAGCGCCGCCAGCCGCGTATTGAGATCGATCACCTGAGCGGCTACCGTCGCGCCGGTGGTCTTGATCCCGAATACCGGCGCCTTGGAAACGTCAGGCAGCTTGAGCAGCAGGATATTCCTGGCGCCAGCCTGGATCAGGCTTTGCAAGGCCTGGGTTTCGCCGCTGATCACCTGGTCGACCGTGCTGTTGTAGTTGACCAGGTCGTTGCCGCCGATGAGCATGGTGAACAAAGTATTTTGCGGCTGGTAATTCTGCGCCTTCTGCATGTACTCGGTGTACGACTGCACTTGCTGGATCACCCCCGGGATCACGAGATCCTGGGTGCTCACGCCGGCGCCGCCGACGGCCCAGTTATACAAGGGAAGCTGCAGGTTGTCGGCCAGGTATTCGACCCAGTTCTTGCCGTTGCTGAAACGGCCTAGGAACCAGCTGCCGGAATTGGGCAGCTTCCAATCCGAGGCGTTGTAGGCATTCTGGGTATCGGACAAGCTGTCGCCGAAAGCGACTATCTTGTTGATGCCGCCCTGGACCACGCTGTCGGTAGTCCACACGGTGTAGTTGAACGACAGCGCATTATCGGCGGCGGCCACCATCGCCATCGGCTGGCTGATGCCCTTGGCGTTCAGCGTGCTTTGGCACACCGATTGCAGCGTGCTCTGCGCGACATCGCTGTAAAACATGTTTTCCCAGTTCAGCAGGCCGCCGGCCCACCAGTAGCCGTTGATGCGGTAATAATCGCCGCTGGACGGATCCAGTCCCCAGACATAGGTAGTGGTCGGCTTGGTCGGATTGCTGCCGGTGCGGTACCAGCAGCGCAAATAGGTATAGGTGCTGGTGCTGGCGGCCGCGGTTGCAGCCAGGCTGCGCGCGGCCGGCTTTTGCGCCTGCTGCTTCAGCAGCTGCTGCCTGGAGAGCGGACCGGACGACGATAGATGATGGGTATAAGCGGGATCGGGTTTTGCATCAGGGGAAACTTCTGCCACGGCTAGATTCGAACACAAAGCACACAGTAAAAACAGGGTTTTCATTATTGGTTTCCTTGTTGTCTCGTTTGTCTCTGGATCACGGGAACTGCGCTTGCCACCGATAGCAAAATGCCACTATCGATATGGCTGCGGCAATGTTGACACACGGCAATAATATTCAGGTGACATTAAGATGACTGCCGGTCCTTTCCGATGGTTACCTCTAATCCCGGGTTACCCACAGAAATTGTGGACAGTCCTGTTGATAACCCTCAAGCGTTTTAGCTATGTGACTGATATATATAGGTTTTTCAGCAGTGCACAGAGTTGTCGCGCGGAGCTTTAAGAATCGTTTAATTCAATCCGGCTAAACTGTCATGATTTCCGATGTTTCCGAGGAGCTGGCCCGATGCGTTTGCTGTTGGTGGAAGACGATCTGATGGTGGGCGAAGCCGTGCGCAAGGGATTGCGCCAGGACGGTTTCGCCGTCGACTGGGTGCAGGACGGCGCCGCTGCGCTCAGCGCGCTGGCGCAGGAAGATTACCAGTTGCTGCTGCTCGATCTCGGCCTGCCGAAAAAGAATGGCCTGGAAGTGCTGAAGTCGCTGCGCGCCGGCGGCAACCGGATCCCGGTGCTGATCCTGACCGCGCGCGATGCGGTGGCAGACCGCGTGGCCGGCCTCGACGGCGGCGCCGACGACTACCTGGTCAAGCCGTTCGACCTGGAAGAACTGGCGGCCCGCATCCGCGCCCTGCTGCGCCGCCAGTCGGGACGCGCCGAACCGCTGGTCGAACTGGGCCAGCTGACGCTCAACCCGGCCACCCATGAGGTATTGCTGGAAGGCCGCCAGGTGAACCTGTCGGCGCGCGAATTCGCGCTGCTGCGCGCCTTCCTCGACCGACCCGGCGTAGTGCTGTCGCGCGCCCAGCTGGAAGAAAAGATGTACGGCTGGGACGACAGCATCGAAAGCAATGCGGTCGAGGTATACATCCACGCCTTGCGCAAAAAGCTCGGCAGCAATTTCATCAAGAATGTGCGCGGCATCGGCTACATGGTGGCCAAATGAAGTCAGCGCCGTCGATCCGCAGAAGCTTGCTGCTGTGGCTGGCGCTCGGCCTGAGCGGCGCCATCCTGGTGGCTGGCATCGCCCTGTATTTCCAGGCGCGCGGCGAAGCCAACGAATTGTTCGATTACCAGATGCGCAAGATCGTCGCCTCCCTGCCGCGCCAGGCGTTCTCGCCGATGATAGAGAACGGCGACGGCGGCCCCGAGCTGGACGACCAGATCATGATCCAGATCTGGGACAACACCGGCGTCGTCATCTACCACTCGCACGGACAGGCTAGCCTGCCGCTGCAGGCCGAGCTGGGATTCACCTATGTCCGCCAGAGCAACGGCCTGTGGCGCGTCTACAGCGCGCAGATCGGCAACACCGTGGTGCAGATCGCGCAGCCGCAAAGCGCGCGCAACCAGATCGCCGCGCAAATGGCGGTCAAGACCGTCACTCCGCTGCTGCTGCTGTTCCCGCTGCTGGGCGTGCTGATCTGGGTCGCCGTCAGCCGCGGGCTGGCGCCGATCCGGCGCGCGGCGATGGAAGTCCAGGCGCGCGACATGCATGCCCTATCGCCGATCCCGGACGCCACCCTGCCCGGCGAAATCCAGCCGCTGACCCAAGCCCTCAACGATCTGCTGGCACGCCTGGGGCAATCGATCAAGGCGCAGCGCGCCTTTGTCGCTGACGCGGCGCATGAACTGCGCACGCCGCTGACTGCCCTGCGCCTGCAAGTCCAGCTGGCCGAACGCGCCGCCGGCGAGGGCGAACGGCAAGCCGCTTTCGGCGACCTGAAACAAGGACTGGAACGCGCCACCCACCTGCTGCAACAGCTGCTGACGCTGGCGCGCCAGGAACCGGGCGCGTTCGAGCAAGCCCACGCCGAACTCGACTTGCGCGCGCTGCTGCACAGCGTGGTCGGCGACTTCGCGCTGGCCGCGCATGCGCGCCAGGTCGATCTCGGCATCAGCTCCGAGACACCGGCCAGCGTGGCCGGCAACGCCGACGCCTTGCGCATCCTGTTCAACAACCTGATCGACAACGCCTTGCAGTACAGCCCGGCCGGCAGCAGCATCGACGTCTCGCTGGCCGCCGACGCCGCCGGCGTCACCGTGGCCGTGCAAGACGGCGGCCCCGGCATTCCCGAGGCCGACCTGGAACGCGTGTTCGACCGCTTCTACCGCGCCGCCGAGAGCCAGTCGCAAACCCGCGGCAGCGGCCTCGGCCTGGCGATCGTCAGGCAGATCGCCGATGCCCACCAGGCCAGCGTCAGCCTGAAAAATACCGGACATGGATTGCGCGCAAGCGTGCGCTTCGGCGCTTGACACACAGCTTAAGCTAACACTCAATTGCTCCCATTGATGTTATTTTTCAAATAATATTAACTACAATTATGTAACTACAAATTTGGAGTTACAATTATTCTCATGGGACGAGGTTAAAAACCGGAATAACCGGCACAAGCATGGCGTCAGTTTTGAGGCCGCCACATTCGTTTTTGATGACCCTTTGCACATCACCAGGCAAGATCGTGTCGAAAACAACGAACAGCGATGGCAGACCATGGGCATGGCCGGCGGCATTTCCTTGTTGTTGGTTGCCCATACCTGGCATGGCACGGAAAGCGGCTCGGAACATGTCCGCATCATCTCGGCGCGGCGGGCGACAAAACTTGAAAGGAAAATCTATGAACAAGGTACCTGAATCTATCCGCCAGGAACTCGCGGCATTAGCCGCCAAATCGGAGAACGAAATCGATTTCTCCGATCTCCCCGCTACCGTTAAACAGGACTGGCGCGGCGCAGCCCGCGGCAAATTCTATCGTCCTGTCAAACAGCAGTTGACGGTACGCATCGATGCCGACGTACTGGAGTGGCTCAAAGAAGAAGGAAAGGGCTACCAAAGCCGCATGAACGATATTTTGCGGGCCGCAATGCTGGAAAACGTCCGGCACCGCTAGCGTGATCCGCGCGCTGAAAACAAGCGCTTGTTTTCCTGTTTAAGTCTGCTTTAATTTTTCGTATTTATGCTGTGTGCTAGTTCTAGTCCATCTGCAAGGAGCACAGCATGAATCGTCAAACCTTTTCCCGCAGCGCCATTGCCGTCGCCGTGCTGGTGGTCGCCGGCGGCGCCTACCTGCATTCGAAGAGCGGCGACATCGGCATCGAAAACGCCAATGCCGCTATCGTCGCCCCGGCCCCCGTGGCGAGCAGCGCCGCGCCGGCCGTTGCAGTGGCGACCGACTTTTCCGGCATCGTCGAACGGGCCGGGCCGGCCGTGGTGAACATCAGCGTCACCGGCAAGGCAAAACAGAGTGCGGTATCGGACCAGGACGACGAGCTCGATCCGAACGATCCTTTCTCCCAATTTTTCAAACGCTTCGGCCCGCAGCTGCAAATCCCGCGGCATCCGCAGATCATGCGCGGCGAAGGCTCCGGCTTCATCATCAGCGCCGACGGCCTGATCCTGACCAACGCACACGTGGTCGAAGGCGCACAGGAAGTCACGGTCAAGCTGACCGACCGCCGCGAATTCAGGGCCAAGGTGCTGGGTTCCGACAAGCAGAGCGATATCGCCGTGATACGGATCGACGCCAAGAACCTGCCGACGGTACAGATCGGCAATCCGGCGCTGACCAGGGTCGGCGAACCGGTGCTGGCGATCGGCTCGCCTTACGGTTTTGAAAACACCGCCACCGCCGGCATCGTCAGCGCCAAGTCGCGCTCCTTGCCGGACGATACCTATGTGCCGTTCATCCAGACCGACGTCGCCGTCAATCCCGGCAATTCGGGCGGTCCGCTGTTCAACATCAAAGGCGAAGTGATCGGCATCAATTCGCAGATCTACAGCCAGACCGGCGGTTACCAGGGCCTGTCGTTTGCGATCCCGATCGATGTCGCCACCAAGGTCGAGCAGCAGCTGGTCAAGCACGGCAAGGTCACCCGCAGCCACCTCGGCGTCAGCGTGCAGGAAGTGAACCAGGCGCTGGCCGAATCGTTCGGCCTGAAGAGCGCCGCCGGCGCGCTGGTCAGCTCGGTCGACAAAGGCAGTCCGGCCGA
The DNA here is from genome assembly GCF_038896935.1 of Collimonas rhizosphaerae. Classification (NCBI taxonomy): domain Bacteria; kingdom Pseudomonadati; phylum Pseudomonadota; class Betaproteobacteria; order Burkholderiales; family Oxalobacteraceae; genus Collimonas; species Collimonas rhizosphaerae. The sequence continues at coordinate 133,213 of NZ_JBANDC010000012.1, read as the reverse complement.
CAAGGGCGGCCTGCAGTCCGGCGACGTGATCCTGCGCTTCAACGGCCAGCCGATCAGCCATTCATCCGACCTGCCGAGCCTGGTGGCCGATACCGCGCCGGGCACCGCCAGCACGATTGAAGTAGTGCGCAACGGCCAGGCCAAGACGCTGACCGTCAAGCCGACCGAAGCTGAAGCAGTGAAAACCGCCGGCAACGATGAAAGCGCCGGTTCGCAGGCACGGCTGGGGCTGGCGCTGCGCCAGCTCAGCCCGGACGAACAGCAACAGGTCGGGATCCACGGCGGGCTGGTGGTGGAAGATGCTTCCGGCCCGTCGGCGCTGGCCGGCATCCAGCGCGGCGACGTGATCCTGTCGCTCAACGGCAAGCCGGTCAACAGCGTCGAGCAGTTGCGCCAGCTGGTAAGCAAGGCCGGCAAGAACGTGGCGCTGCTGGTGCAGCGTGACAAAGACAAGATCTTCGTCCCGCTCAACCTCGGCTAATGCCCCGACCGCAGGATGTGAAACGATGATCAAGCTGGCCAACAACAACCTGTCGCAGCACATCCTGCCCTCTTCCGCCACGATGATCGGCGTCTGCATCACCGCGCTGTCGATCATCAAGCTGGCGCGCTTCAGCGGGCTGGCGCTGTGGCTGAGCCACCTGCTGGCGCTCAACAGCCTGGTGTTCCTTACCAGCGGCGTGCTGTCGTATGCTTCGATGCGCTCCAGCAGCAGCACGCGCCTGGAGCAATACGCCGACATCGCCTTCATCTTCGGCCTGACCCTGCTCAGCCTGTCTACCGTCTTCATGGCGGTGGTGATTGACTGAATTTTCATTCTCGCCGAAGTTACCCACAGAAACTGTGGACAGTCCTGTTGATAACTCCCGCGCGTTTTAGCTATGTGATTGATCTATATGGATTTTTCATCTGTGCTCATTGGCGTGCGGGTAGTGTCGATGGAATAACCCCTGATGCTGCCTGGCTGCCACGACATCGTGGCGCCGCAAAATTCCATTTTTGAACGAATGCTCGATTCATGGTTTGCACTGAACCTGCATCGGCTGTTTGCGCTCAAACAAACCCGGCCGCATGCCTGCCGAATAAAGAAATTGCGATTTCCACAAGTAAAACCGCCCCTTCAAATATAATGCAAAAAAAATCTGCAAACTGTCGATCTCGCCGTTTCCCGCTCGACTAATTAGCAGATCCGGGAATTAATCGGCCCCAGCCGCCGGCCCGGCCCCAACCTTAAACCGAACGGAGATATCAAGATGCGATTCATGATCATACGCAAGGCGGACAAGAACACGGAAGCCGGCACCATGCCCAGCACCGAACTGCTGGCCGCCATGATTAAATACAACGAAGAAATGGTGAATGCCGGCGTGATGGTGGCCGGCGAAGGCTTGCAGCCCAGCGCCAAGGGCGCCCGCATCAGCTTTGCGGGAGGCAAGCCGACCGTGTTCGACGGCCCCTTCGCCGAAACCAAGGAACTGATCGCGGGCTTTACCATGATCCAGGTCAAGTCGAAACAGGAAGCCATCGAATGGGTCAAGCGCTGGCCTGCGCTGGATGGCGACGGCGCCGTCGAGCTCGAACTGCGCCAGGTATTCGAGGCGGAAGATTTCGGCGCCGAGTTCACGCCGGAACTCAGGGAAACCGAAGAACGCCTGCGCCGCCAAAGTTCCGGCGCCTGAGCTGCCGCGCCATGCCAACGCCACCAGGAGACCAGCAATGATCAAGACCATCGCCATCGTTATCGTCGTCGCACTAGCCGCCGTCTTCGGTTATGCGGCGACCCGGCCCGACACATTCCGCGTCCAGCGCACGATCTCGATCAAGGCGCCGCCGGAAAAGATCCTGGCGCAAGTCAACAACTTCCACGACTGGAGCAACTGGTCGCCTTATGAAAAACTGGATCCAGCCATGCAACGGACTTTCAGCGGCGCCGCCAGCGGCCCGGGCGCGGTGTATGCCTGGAACGGCAACGACAAGGCCGGCGCCGGACGCATGGAGATCAAGCAAACGTCGCCGTCGAAAACCGTCATCAAGCTCGATTTCAGCAAGCCGTTTGAAAGCAGCAACGTCGCTGAATTCAGCGTCGACACCCAGGGCGACAGCAGCAACGTCACCTGGGCCATGTACGGACCCGCACCTTATGTCAGCAAGGTGATGGGCTTGTTTTTCAATATGGACAGCATGATCGGCAAGGATTTCGAAGCCGGGCTTGCCAACCTGAAGACCGTCACCGAGAAATAAACGACGGTACCCCTGGCGTCGCGTGCAGAGACAGGCGCGGCGCCGTTTTCATTATCCATCGCAGGAATAGAGGAGATCGACATGCTATTGAACGCCTACCTGAATTTCAACGGCCAGTGCGACGCCGCCTTCAAGTTCTACCAGCAAGTCCTGGGCGGGAAAATCGCCTTCAGGCTGACCAACAAAGAAACGCCGATGGCAGAACAGACGCCGCCTGACCGGCAAGACAAGATCGCGCACATCCGGCTGGAACTGGACGGCGGCGTCTTGATGGGCTCGGATTGCCCGCCTGAATATTTCGAAAAAATGCAGGGCATGGTCTTGTCGATCAATGTCGACACGATTGCGGACGGCGCCCGCATCTTCAATGCGCTGGCAAAAAACGGCACGGTCAAGATGCCTTACGAAAAAACCTTCTGGGCCGCCAGTTTCGGCATGCTGGAAGACCAGTTCGGCACGCCGTGGATGGTCAATTGCGAGAAAGACGGCTGATCGGCGATTGCAACGCAGGCGCACCGTCATCGCGGTGCGCCGGTTCAGGACAGCGGCAGCTTGACCACGGTCACGCGGTCTATGAAAAATTCGCCGTCGACGCATTTCCGGTGCGGCACGCCGGCCACCTTGAATCCCGGCCCGCCTTGGGCCACCCAGATTTTGGCGACCGTGTCGAAATCTTCCAGCTCCAGCCCGAGCAAGGGCGCCGACAGCACGAATTGCGCGCCCTCTTTTTGTCTTGCCAGAACTTCTTCAATCGTCTTTGCCATGGTGTCAATCTGATGTATCGGGTTAATCGTTATCCGTGCGCGGCGCCTCAGCCATCGCGCAGCAGTTCGCGCGGCAGCTCGTAGGTTTCCTTGATCGCCTGCAGCACGATATTGGAGCGGATATCCTGCACGCCCGGTATTTTATATAACTTCTCCAGCACGAAAGCGGAATAGTGCTTGAGGTTGCGTGCCTTCACCCGCAGCAGGTAGTTGGCGTCGCCGGTGATGATGTAGGAGCCGACCACCTCCGGGTAATCCTGCAGCGCCTGCATGAAATTCTCATGCCAGCTCTCGACATCGCGCCGCATCGTCACCTGCACGAAGACATCCAGCTCCAGCCCCAGTTTTTCCGGGCTCAGCACCGCGCTGTAACGACTGATGATGCCGGTCTCTTCCAGGATGCGGACGCGGCGCAGGCAGGACGACGGCGACAGGAACACCTGCTCCGCCAGGTCCTGGTTGCTGATCCGGCCATTCTGCTGCAGCAGCGTCAGGATGTTCAAATCGATGGTATCGAGCTGCATTGAAATTATCTTTCAATATTAATCAATTAGCTTTCATTTTATTCTAATTAATATTGAAAACGACTATTAATTTCGTATAAAAATTCCTTCAAGCTCGCCTAAAATAATTGCCAGTGGACCATAGCAGTTCATTAGTAAATTCACTAGCATCCAGCACCGGGGAACGCCATCGCCACTTCAAAACCCATCTGGGACATCAGCCCCACCCTGTCCGCACGGATCCCCGTGTGGCCGGGCGACACCGCATACAGCGCGCAAGCCACCTGGGAAATCGGCGACGGCTGCCCGGTGCATGTCAGCCGCATCACGCTTTCCACCCATACCGGTGCGCACTGCGATGCGCCCAGCCATTACGATCCGCAAGGCCTGGCTATCGACCAGGTCGCCCTCGACGCCTATATCGGCCCATGCCGCGTCATCCATTGCATAGGAACTGCGCTGGTCACGCCGCAGCACATTGCCCACGCCCTGGCCGACGTTCCGCCGCGCGTGCTGTTGCGCACCTACGCCAGCGCGCCGCAAGCGCATTGGGATCCGGCCTTTGCCGCGGTAGCGCCGGAAACCATCGCGCTGCTGGCCCAGCACGGGGTGCGCCTGGTCGGCATCGACACGCCCTCGCTCGATCCGCAGGAATCCAAGACCATGCTGGCGCACCACGCCGTCAGGCAGCACGGCATGGCGATACTGGAAGGCATCGTACTCGATGCGATCGACGCCGGCGACTACGAACTGGTTGCCCTGCCCTTGCGCCTGGCCGGCATGGACGCCAGTCCGGTGCGGGCCGTGCTGCGCCCTCTTTCAATTTAAGGAACACCACATGACAAACAGTAGCCGCGCAGCTTGCCAGGCCCTGGACGCCGACGACCCGCTGGCGCCGCTGCGGACCTTGTTCGACCTGCCGTCCGGCGTGATCTACCTGGACGGCAATTCACTGGGCGCGCGCCCGCACGCAGCGCTGCAACGCGCACAGCAGGTGATCCAGCAGGAATGGGGACACGACCTGATCCGCAGCTGGAACAAAGCCGGCTGGTTCGACCTGCCGAACCGGCTGGGCAACAAGCTGGCGACGCTGATCGGCGCCGGCGAGAATGAAGTGGTGATTACCGACTCCACTTCCATCAACCTGTTCAAGCTGCTGGCCGGCGCCCTGCAGATCCAGGCCGGCAAGGCGGATGGCGCCAGCCGCAAGGTGATCGTCACCGAACGCGGCAATTTCCCCACCGATATCTACATGGCGCAGGGACTGACCGAATGGCTCGACCGCGGCTACCGCATCCACCTGGCCGACACGCCGCAAGAACTCGCTACGGCAGTGAACGCCGAAACCGCGGTCCTGATGCTGACCCATGTCAACTACCGCAGCGGCCACCTGCACGACATGCAAGCCGTCACCAAGGCCGCACAAGAGCAAGGCGCACTGGTGCTGTGGGACCTGGCGCATTCGGCTGGCGCGGTGCCGGTCGACCTGCATGCGGCGAACGCCGATTTTGCCGTCGGCTGCACCTACAAATACCTCAACGGCGGCCCCGGCGCGCCGGCCTTCGCCTGGATCGCACCGCGCCACCACGCGCAGTTCCGGCAGCCCCTGAGCGGCTGGTGGAGCCACCAGGCGCCGTTCACCATGCAGCCGGCATTTGCGCCCGGCGACGGCATACGGCGCGCGCTGTGCGGCACCCAGCCGGTGGTGTCGCTGGCGCTGGTCGAATGCGGCCTCGACATTTTCGCCCAGACCGACATGCAAGCCTTGCGCCGCAAATCGCTGGCGCTGACCGACCTGTTCATCGCGCTGGTCGAAAGCCGCTGCGCCGGCCTCGGCCTGACGCTGGTCACTCCGCGCCAGCATGAACAGCGCGGCAGCCACGTCAGTTTCGCCCACGCCCACGGCTATGCCGTCATGCGCGAACTGATCGCGCGCGGCGTCATCGGCGATTACCGCGAACCGCACGTGATGCGCTTCGGCTTCACGCCGCTGTACACGCAATTCACCGATGTCTGGGACGCAGTCAGCACCTTGCGCCGGATCCTGGCCGACAAGGATTATGAGATCGATGCACAGCAGGAAGCTGTCACTTAATTACCGGGAGTCACGCAATGGAATGTCCTTACAAGCCCGGCGAATCGTGGCATGGCGCCAAGATGGAATTCGGCGAAACCATGAGCTACGGCGATTACCTGGCGCTGGACCAGATCCTGTCGGCGCAGCAGCCGCGCTCGCCCAACCACAATGAAATGCTGTTCATCATCCAGCACCAGACCAGCGAACTGTGGATGAAGCTGATGCTGCACGAGCTGCACGCAGTGCGCGCGCAGATGCGCAGCAACGACTTGTCGCCGGCGTTCAAGATGATGGCCAGGGTAGCGCGCATCATGGACCAGCTGGTGCATGCCTGGGACGTGCTGGCGACCATGACGCCGCCGGAATACACCGCGATCCGCCCTTACCTTGGCCAGTCGTCAGGTTTTCAGTCGTTCCAGTACCGCGAGATCGAATTCCTGCTGGGGAACAAGAACGCCGCGTTGTTGCAGGTGCACCAGCATTCGCCGGAATCGTATGCGCGGCTGCAGGACGCCTTGCAGCAGCCGTCGATCTACGACGAAGCGGTGATGCTGATGGCGCGCGCCGGCTTGCCGGTGGAACAGGCTCGCCTGAGCCTGGACTGGAGCAATCCCACCGTCGCCGACAAGTCGGTGGAAGCGGCCTGGCTGACGGTGTACAAGGCGCCGGATACGCACTGGGAATTATACGAATTGGCCGAGAAGCTGGTCGACCTGGAAACCTCGTTCCGCTACTGGCGCTTCCGCCACCTGACCACCGTCGAACGCATCATCGGCTTCAAGAAAGGCACCGGCGGCACCGAAGGCGCCAGCTACCTGAAGATGATGCTGGACGTGGTGCTGTTCCCGGAACTGTTTTCGCTGCGGACCTCTCTCTGAAGCAGGTCAGTTCCCTCGATTGCGCCTGGCCACCCGCGCCCGCACGTCTTGCACATCGGCCGGATCGCAGCGCAGTTCCAGCAGCTGGTTGACCGCGATCTCGTCGGCCAGCGAGGTTGCCGTCACCCTGCCGCCGAAAAAATCGGCATCCAGGCTGAGCGCATTGCAGATGCGTTTGCGGCCCTGTTCGTCCTGCGGCAACTGCAGCACCACCGTCAGGAAATTTGCCGCCGGGCTGCCCTGCGCCTGATCCGGCACAGGCTGGCTGGCAATGGCCGCCGGCTCTGGCGCAACTTCCGCCGGAAACCGGATTTGCTGTTCCTCGGCGATGTCATCCAGCGTCACCAGCACGCTGCTATGCGGCCCCGGCCATTTCTTGACGCCGCCGACCACCGCCGGCGCGCCGCCGCTGACTTCGTATTCGGTTTCGGACACCTTCTCGTAATGAAAAGGCTCCCACGCCGGATCGCCGTGCTTGCGCATCGCCACCGCCTCCAGCACCTGGCTGGCCGGAGCGCCATTGCCCAGCATGCCGACCGCGCTTAATCCGGCATCGGCTGTTGTATCTTCCATCTCGCTTACCTCATCTGCTTAGAACGAACTGCCCGGCCCGCTTTTGCTTGCGGCCTGTCTTGACTATAGACCACTTTACAGGCGCAAGCAGATTTCCCGCCAAAGCGCAGGAGTGTAGCGGCTGCACGGCGAATCCGGCAAGTTTATGCTTCAGGCAGCAGCGAAGCAGGTCTGCGGCCTGGCAGCAGCACGCAAAGCGCCGCGCCGAAAATGAAGGCGAAACCGAGCATGTCGGCATGGCTGGGATGTTCTCCCAATAGCAGCACCGCAGCGGCTACGCCGACCACCGGCACCAGCAGCGTGCCCAGCGCCGCAGTGCCGGCCGGCAACTGGGCGATGATGCGGAACCACAGGATGTAGCCTAGCGCCATGCCGAAAAAAATGTGATACCCGAGCGCGCACAGCACGGCCGCACGCAAAGGCCCCGGGTGCGGCATGCCTTCGAACCACAGCAAGCCGGCCAGCGCCGCCAGGGCGCCGATCAGCAATTGCCAGGCGGCGATCGCCAGCGGCGGCGCCGCGATCCTGGCCCATTTCATGTAAACGGTGCCCGCTGCCCAGGTCAGGGCGGCAGCCAGCGCATACTGGATACCGGACGGCAAACCGCCGGCAGCCAGCGGTGCGATCAGCACCGCCAGGCCCGCAGCACCCAGCGCCAGGCCGGCGCAGCGCATGGCGTCGAGCCGCTCGCGCAGCACTACGCAAGCCATCAGCGTCGCCCACAGCGGCATGGAATAAGTGATGATGGCGACGCGCGAAGTCGCTGCCCCGAGCTGGGCAAAGGTCAGCAGGATGTTGAATGCGGCGATATTGAGCAAAGCTGTCAGCAGGACATGCAGGCGGTCGCGGCCGGCTGGGATATGCAAGGCGCGCCAGCCGCGGCCTCCGGCCAGGGCCAGCGCAAACAAGGTAGCGGCGGCGACGCCCAGCCCGACCGTGCGCAAGGTCCACGGCGAAACGGCTCCCAGCGACACCTTCACCGCCGGCCAATTCAAGCCCCAGACCACGCCCAGCAACACCAGCAGGGCCTTGGCTTTGGCGCTGGCCGACCAGGCGTTCTTCATGCCGGCATGGATAATTTTCCTGCCTGCCAGCTGGTGTCGAGGTCCAGCGGATAGACCGGCCGGCGTACATTGCGGATCGGGAATAGCTTGAAATTGGAGCTGGTCGGGCCGCCGCTGTCGGAGTCGCATTCTTCCAGGCCCTTGCTGATCGGCACGAACACCGGACGGCAATACATGCGCGATTTCAGGATCAGGTAGGTTTTGCCGGCCGGATCCAGGCCCAGGCTGGTGAACACGCCGAGATCGTAGGGCTCCACTCGCTCTTCAGTCACCACGATCTGCGCCTCCCCGGTATCGAACAGCACGCTTTTCCCCATCTGCATGGCCGAGCCGGTATAGATCGGGCCGGTTACCTGGAACCGGCCGTCGCTGATCGCCAGCACCGTGCCGCTCAGTGTCAGCGGCGTTTTTTCTATGCCTTGCGCCAGCAGCGCCACCTTGTTGCCGAGCCTGATTGTGGCGCGGCCGCCGACGCCGACCGCCATCAGTTCCGCCACTGCCTCCGGATCGCTGACCGGCCCCACGCCGATATCCGACATCCCCGCCGCCAGGACCGCTTCCAGCACATCCATGGTGTTGCAGGTGCCGCCCGACATGACGTTGTCGCTGTGGTCCAGCAGCAGTACCGGCCCCTGCCCCGCTGCCGCTGCCATTTCCCGAGCATTTGCCAGCGACTGCACCAGGGGCTTGCTGTCGTAGACGAAATCGGCGCGCTCATCCCATATGCTGCCCGCAATACGTGCGGCAACGCGGTCGGCCAGCGCTGCATCGTTATCGGCCACCACCACCACCGACATCCCGGCATCGCGGAAATCGGACAGCGGAAAACCGGCCAGCACCGACACCGCCAGCACGCCAGCCTCGGTTTCGGCAGCTTTTGCCGCCTGCACCGCGCGCTGCATCGCGCTGAGAGAAGTGTTGCTGGCCAGCGTCGCCGCCAGCAGGGGCAGCTGGCGCCAGCCCAGCAGCGGCCGGCATTGTCCTTGCAGCATCTCAGCCAGCAGGCGGCCGGCGTGCGCGCCGGTCTCGTACATATCGATATGCGGATAAGTCTTGAAACTGACCATGATGTCGGCATTCGCCACCATTTTCCCGGTGACGTTGCCGTGCAGGTCCAGCGCTACGCAGAGCGGCGTCCGCGGCGCGATCTTGCGGATTCTTTCCAGCAGCACGCCTTCGCCGTCTTCCGCGTTTTCAGCCACCATGGCGCCGTGCAGGTCCAGCATGATGGCGTCGCAGCCATCTTCCACCGCGCGCACGATGGCATCGCACATCAAGGTGTAGGCGTCCGCGGCCACGGCGGCGCTGGGGCTGGCCATCGCCGCCAGCGGCGTGACGATATCCGCCCCCAACGCTGCCGCCACATCCAGGAATCCGCCCATGGCCGTGCGCGCACCCTGCTGGTCAAGGAAGGCGGACGCGCCCCATTGCGGAGCGAATGCTTCCAGCGGCGTCGGAATCGGAGAGAACGTATTGGTCTCGTGGTTCAGCCGCGCGACGACGATTTTCAAGGGCATGTCCTTATCCTCTGGATTCATTTGACGACGACGGCGCTGGCCAGCATCGCATGCAGCAGCACATTGGCGCCGGCTTCCAGGTGTTCCGGCTTGGCGTCTTCGATTTCGTTGTGGCTGACGCCGTCCTTGCACGGCACGAAGATCATGCCGGCCGGCGCCACGCGCGCTGCGTAGATGGCGTCGTGGCCGGCGCCGGAAACCACATCCATGGTGGCGTAGCCGAGCATGGCGGCCGCTTCACGCACCTGCGACACGCACTCCGGGTGGAATGGACAAGGCGGAAAATAAGAGACGCGCTGCAGTTCTATGGCAAGGCCGGTTGCGGCCCGGGTTTTAACGATATAGGCATCGAGGTCGGCGTTCATGCTATCCAGCAGCGCGTCGCTGACGTTACGCAAATCGATGGAAAACTTGACCTGGCCGGGAATCACGTTGCGGCTGTTCGGCAACACCTGCACCGCACCCACCGTGCCGCGGCCATATGGCGGATAGCGCCTGGCGATCGCCACCACTTCCTGCATGATGTAGGTCGACACCTGCAGCGCATCCTTGCGGATTTCCATCGGCGTCGGCCCTGCGTGGGATTCGAAGCCGGTGACGGTGCAGTCGTACCAGGCCAGGCCCAGCACCGCAGGCACCACGCCGATGACGGTATCGGCGTTTTCCAGCACCGGTCCCTGTTCGATATGCGCTTCGTAATACGCGCCTATCGGATGGTCGCCGCTCCGCTGCGCGCCGATATAACCGATGCGCTGCAGTTCATCCTTGACGTTCTTGCCGTCGGTATCGGTCGCCGCATAAGCATGCTCCAGGGTAAAGGCGCCGCAAAATACGCCTGACCCCATCATCACCGGCACGAAACGGGAGCCTTCTTCGTTGGTCCAGACCGCCACCTCAATTGGCGCTTCGGTTTCTATCTGGTGCTGGTTCAGGGTGCGCACCACTTCCATGCCGGCCAGCACGCCGTAGTTGCCGTCGAACTTGCCGCCGGTCGGCTGGGTGTCGATGTGCGAACCGGTGACCACCGGCGGCAGCGCGTTGTTGCGGCCGGGCCGGCGCATGAAGATGTTGCCGATCTGGTCCACCGTAACGCTCATGCCTTCGCTTCTGGCCCAGGCGCTGACCAGGTCGCGTCCCTGCTTGTCGAGGTCGGTCAAGGCCAGGCGGCATACGCCGCCCTTTTTTGTAGCGCCGATGGCGCCGAGTTCCATCAGCGATTTCCACAAGCGGTCGCCGTCTATGCGCAGGTTATCGATTGCCGAAACTGTTTCCATGTCCATGCTTGCTCCAGAAATTGCAATAATGCCGGCGCCGTCACGCCGCCAGGTTGACGCCCAGGTAACGGTCCTTGGCATTGTCGTCCGCCAGGAAACCGGCATTGCTGGCGCTGTACACCACGCTGCCCTGCTCCAGGATGTAATGGCGGTCCGCCAGCTGGGTGCAGACTTCCAGGTTCTGTTCGACCAGGATGATCGACATGCCGGTGGCCTTGATCTGTTTCAGCTGCGCCACGATTTCATCGACAATCACCGGCGCCAGCCCTTCCACCGGCTCGTCCAGCATCAGCACCTTGGGATGGGTCATCAGGGCCCGTCCGATCGCCAGCATCTGCTGTTCGCCGCCCGACAGCTGGCCGCCGCCGTTCTTCCGCCGTTCTTTCAGGCGCGGGAAAATCCTGTAGATGTCTTGCAGCTGCCAGGCCGATTCGCGCCGCGCCGCCATGGTCAGGTTTTCTTCCACTGTCAGCAGCTTGAAAACGCCGCGGTGCTCGGGCACCAGGCAGACGCCGCGCGCCGCGATCTTGTAGGACGCCAGGCCAGCCAGGTTATCGCCCTGGAACAGCACCTTGCCCAGCGCCGGCCGCAGCACGCCGACGATGCTCTTGAGCGTGGTGGTCTTGCCGGCGCCGTTACGGCCCAGCAGCGTCACCACCTCGCCTTCCGCGACGTTGAGCGATACGCCCTGCAGGATGTGGCTTTTGCCGTAGTAGCTATGGATCTGTTCGACGCTGAGCATCATGCGCGGCCTCCGGTAATCATGCTGCCGAGGTAGGCACGGCGCACGCGCTCGTCGCTGCGGATAACATCGGGCTTGCCCTCGGCCAGGACCTGGCCCTGCTGCATCACCGTGATGCTGTCTGAAATGTCCATCACGATATCCATGTTGTGTTCGATCAGCAGCACGGTGTAGCTGTCGCGCAGGCCGTGGATCAGGCGTTTCATTTCAGCGATATCATCGATGCCCATGCCGGACGTTGGTTCATCCAGGAAGATTACCTTGGGACGCCCCGCCATCGCCATGCCGACTTCCAGCCGGCGCTGCTGGCCGTGCGACAGTTCGCCCGTAATGCGCTCAGCCACGCCGTGCAGGTTCAGCTGCGCCAGCAGGCTGTCGGCGAGTTCGCAAGCGGCGGTCATCGATTCCGCGCGCCGCCAGGGATTGAATGCTTGCGTCGGCCGGGTTCCCTGCGCTGCCAGCCGCAGGTTTTCGCGCACGCTCAGGTTGGGAAACAGGCTGGTCACCTGGAACGAGCGCGCCAGGCCCTTGCGCACGCGCTTGTAGCCGGGCAGGTGCGAGACTTCCTCGCCTTCCACCAGGATGCTGCCTTCGCTGATCGGCGTGCTGCCGGTCAGCGTATGGAACAGCGTGGTCTTGCCGGCGCCGTTGGGACCTATCACCGAATGCACGGTGCCTGGCATGATGTCCAGCGTCACGCCGTTGACCGCGGTGAATTTTCCATAGCGTTTGGTGACCTTCACCGCCTTGAGGATAGGAACTGCCATGCTCATTTCTCCTTCAGCGGATTGCCGCTCAACGGTTCAGCGCCGCCGGGCGAGCGCTTGAATTTTTGCAGCAGCGATTGCGCCACGCCGTACAAACCCTTGTGCATGTACAGGCTGACGCCGATCAGCAAGAAACCCAGCAGCATCAGCCAGCGCGGCCACAGGCTGGAGAGCCAGTTGCCGGCCAAGACATAGAACGCTGCCCCCAGCACCGAAGCAAACAGGTTGCCGGCGCCGCCGATGACGGTCATCACCAGGATCGATTCGCTGGCGTGATATTCGATATTGGACAATGGTGCGATGCCGGTCATCACGGCATGCAGGCCGCCCGCCAGGCCGGTGACGGCGCCCGAGATCACGAATGCCGCCAGCTTGAACATGGTGACGTCGTAACCGACTGCGGCGGCGCGCGTTTCATTGTCGCGTATTGCCAGCAAGGTGCGGCCCAGCACCGAATCGACGATGCGTTGCAACAGCCAGAACACCAGCACGAAGATGACCGCGACCAGGCTGTAGTATTGCCATGGCGTGCCTAGCGTCATCAGCTTGGCGCCGAACAAGCTCAGGTCCGGCCGGGGAATGTTCAGCAAGCCGTTGTCGCCGCCGGTGACATCCTTCATGGTGTAGGCCAGGAAATAAAACATCTGCGAGAAAGCCAGCGTCAGCATCACGAAATACGTGCCGCGCTGGCGGATCGAGAACCAGCCCACCAGCAAGGCAACCAGCGCCCCCGCCAGCATCGCGATCAGCAGCGCCGGCAGCAGCTGTACATGGAGATGCAGCAGGACCAGTCCGGCAGCGTAACTGCCGATGCCGAGGAAAATTCCCTGGCCGAACGACATCAGCCCGGTGTAGCCTAGCAGCAGGTTGCAGCCCAGCGCCGCCAGCGCAAAAATCAGAACTTCAGTCGCCAGCGTGCCGGAGCTGAGCGTCAGCGGCAGGATCAGGACCGTGGCGATCACCAGCAAGGTGAAGCGGAAATGCATGAGGTTTTTCATGACCGGATCCTCAGCTGGCCCGGCCGAACAGGCCGTTGGGACGCAGCAGCATGACTGCCGCCATGGCGATGTAGATAGTCAGGTGCGCGCCTTCCGACCAGATGGTGCTCATCAGGCTTTGCAGCACGCCGACCAGGATGCCGCCGGCCAGCGCCCCGAAGAAACTGCCGAGGCCGCCGATCACTACCACCACGAATGCAATGCCCAGCGCTTCCACACCCATGAAAGGTTCGACGCCGCGGATCGGTCCCGCCAGCGCCCCGGCCAAACCGGCAGTGGCGGCGCCGAGCGCAAACACCAGGCTGAAGATGCGGTCGATGTTCAGGCCCAGCAATCCCACCATCTCGGTCGATTCACTGCCGGCGCGCACGATCGAACCGAGCCGCGTTCCTTCCAGCACCCACCACAGCAGCAAGGCCATCAGCGCAGTGAAAGCGATCACGAACAAGCGGTATTTCGGATAGACAAAATTGCCGACGATGACCACCCCTTGCAGCAGGTCCGGCGGCGAAATATTGTTGCCCAGCGGCCCCCAGTATGAAATCACAGCTTCCTGCAGCACCAGCGCCAGGCCGACCGTGAACAGGATATGGAAGTGGTGCGGCAACTGGTAGATATGCCGCAGCGCGAATTTTTCCATCAGCCAGGCAAACAGGCCGACCGCCAGCGGCGCGAACAGCAGCGTCCACCAGAAGCTCATGCCCATCTCGCCCATTTGAAAACACAGGTAGGCGCCAAGCAGGAAAAAGGCGCCGTGCGAGAAATTAACGAAACGCAGCAAGCCGAACACGATGCTCAACCCCACCGCCAGCAGGAAATACAGCATGCCGATGCCAATGCCATTGACTATTTGCAGCAGATATATATTCATGAAACCTCAATCTTCGTAAGCGGACGGAGCCACCACACCGCTGCAAGCGCGCCTGCAGCGGCGATCCGCAGGTCTTCAGGCGAGCTTGCACATGGTCTTGTCCAGCGGCAGGAACGACTTGCCGAAGGAAACGATGTCGGCATAATCGTTCTTGTTGCGCATCTTCGATTTCGGTTTTCCCTTGAGCAGGTAGTAGTTCTTGATCACCTGGTGGTCGCCCTTGCGGATTTCCTCGGTTCCGGTCAGGCCTTCGTATTTCATGCCTTCCATCGCCGCGATCACCGCTTTCGGATCCGTGCTGTTCGCCTTGGCCATGGCGTCCAGCATGATCTTGGTGCAGATGTATGAACCGGCCAGGCTGTAGTTCGGATCGATCTTCAGGCTGGTATTGACGAACTGTACGAACTCCTTGTTGAAGGGCGCATCTATGCCGTGCCAGTACTGCGCACCGAAATACACACCATCGCAGATGTCGGCGCCGAGCGCCTCGAACTGCTCCAGGCCGGAAGCCCAGGCCATCAGGATGGTCATATTGTTTTTCATGCCGAAGCTGACCGCCTGGCGCAGCGAGTCGGACGACTGCGAACCGAAATTCAGCAACAGCAGCACATCGGGCTTGGCCGCAATCGCGTTAGTCAGGTAGCCGCTGAATTCTTTTTCGGCCAGCGAGTGGTAGCTGTTGCCGACGTGCTCGATGCCCTTTTCCTTGAAGATCGCCTTGGCCGCGTTCAGCAAACCATCGCCGAACACATATTGCGGCGTGATGGTGTACCAGCGTTTCGCCTTCGGCAGCTTGTCCAGCAACGGCCGCACGGTCTGTTCGATCGCGCCGAAAGTCGGCACCGACCAGCGGAAGGTCGCGCGATTGCATTCGCTGCCGGTGATTTCGTCAGCGCCCGCGGTGGTGACAAAAATGCTGTTGGCTTTTTCCGCTTCCTTGCCCATCGCCAGCGACTCTGAAGAGAGGATGCCGCCGGCAAAAAAATGCGTACCCTTTTCGATCGCTTCCTGCACCTTGCGCACTGCCGTGGCCGGTTTTCCTTCGGTGTCGATTGCCGTGTAGCTCAGGCTCTTGCCCAGCACCTTGTTATATTTTTGCAGTACCAGCTTCATGCCCATGTCGGCGTATTTTCCATTGGCCGCGAACGGGCCGGACATCGGCACCGGGCAGGCAAACTGGATCGTATCCGACTGCGCGAACACGTCGGAAAACGACAAGGCGCCCGGTGCGGCGAGTGCGGAAAGCTTAAGAAAATCGCGACGGTTGATCATATTCACATCTCCTGAAATGGCGAGTCATTGAAAGCTTGCATCGATAGCCGTTGACGCAAGTTCTGTGCCTGTGGCGGAAAAAATTCCATGGTGGAACAAGGTGGAAATTTATTTGCGAACGAGCTGAAACACGTTGTGTTTACAGGGGTAAACGCGACGTGGATATCATCGCAAAGCGATGAAAAAAAGATGCTCGATGACGATCAGGGAGATCGCGCCTGCAGTGGAACATGCTTGCTGAAAAACATGGTGTCTCCTCCTGGTTGACTGCTGCTTGCTGCTTTATATTTTTTGTATTTTCTTCTTGCGTTCGCATATTTCCATACGCGGTATTCACCGCCCGCCATGCAGCCTCACATTGCATGCAGGATGCCGACAACGGATAGAGCGAAGACGAAACAGGACATTCACGGCAGCGCACCGTCCGCAAGGAACAGGATGGCTTGATTATTGCGAAATACCAGCGCAGATATTAGATACACTTTTGAATTACATGTAAAACTGTACTGGCTGTTCTAAGGAACTGTACTGACAACACTTAGAACGGTGATCAGCTTTGGTGCACAGCTCACCATGAAATGGCAAGCTGCTATCCGAAGTATTCAAAAAGGATTGCTGACCTTCACCACCGGCGCCGCAGCCAGCACCTCGGGCAAGGTGCGCGACTCCATCGCCTCTACTACCTGGTTCAGCAGCGACTGCAGGGTTTTGGCCTGCTCCAGCCCGCGCTGGTCCAGGGTCAGGTCGAGATCGCCGAACAGGCTGACCCGGTCCAGGCGATTCTCGACGTTCAGCTTGCCGATGGCGAGGGTTGCGCTTTCGTCGGCGAACGGGATAAATTTAGACATGCGACCATCCTTTATGGATCAGGTTTGTGATGAAATTCAGGAACATTTTCAAGGCGTCGTTGAACAGCCTGGTTAACAAATCCGCCTCTATTTTCTTGATCTGTGCTGCCGGTTCCTCTCTTTTTTCAGGCGCATTCCTGGCGCCGTGCTGGCCGGCTCCGGCGCCCGGCAACGGCATCGCCACGTCCTTGATGCGCTTCGGCACGCCGGGCAGCAGGTCGATACGCAACGTGTTTTCCAGCTGCGTCACCGACAAGGCCTGGTAGTGCGACGTATCTTCATTCTTGATGAAATAAGCGGCGGCCTGCTGTCTCTTCGGACTATAGACCACTTTGTAGATATAAGTCGGCACCAGCACATTGCCGATCTTTTGCAGGTCCTGGCCGAGGAAGGCCGGTCCGGTAATCACGTACAGCTCGCCGTCTTTCTCCGCCAGCCGCCGCACCGCGCTTTCGATTTCGGCCCAGACATGGCGGTTGTTTTGCGGATTCTGCGGAATCATGTTGGCCAGGCTGAAACTTTCATACTGCGAAGTGCGGTTCGCCATGTCGCCGTTGGGACTCATGTGGCCGCGGTCGAAACCGGAGCGCGCATAGTCTTTCAGCTCGGCGCGGCCGCTGATCAGCAGGCCGGGTTCGGGATGAAACGAATTTTCGCGCGACAGCGTGCGGGCGGCGTCGATATTGCTGCGCGTCAGGTGCTCGGCCGACCACAGCGGGGTGCGCGTGATCCCTGAATGCATGACGGCGAAAGCCTGGTAGCACAATTCCTGGGTCTGGCGCGCCAGCTTGTCATTGAGGATTTCTGGCGCCCGGCCGGCGGCGTAATGGGAGGGACAATCTGTGGCAAAAGCCGATGAAGCAAGAAGTAAAAGGGGAAGCAGGAAACGATATGGCTTGTGCGGCATTACTCACCAAAACTGTATAAATACCCAGTATAAGGTTTAACTTAAACCGCACCAAGCACTATCCCTCATTTTTTTGCGATGCGATCAATGCGGCGTACGGAATCCGTTTGCCGCCCAGGCGTCGGCGCTGCTTTCGCTAAGCTTGAAAGTCGCCGCTACCCGCACCTGCGCCAGCTGTTCGCCGTCGGCATCGTGGGCGGTCAGCAAGGCATAGGGAAAATCGTCGTCGGGAACGATGTCGAGCGTGACATTGAGCGTTGTTTCAGCAGCGGCCACCACGATGCTCTTGTGCAGCATGGCATGCAGCTGCTGTTCGTGCCGGCGCACGAACTCCGAGGCGGTCTTGACCAGCGTGATGAAAGCCGAGGCATCCAGCGGTTTCGGGTTCTTCTTGTCGCGGCCCATGGTCCAGGGCCCGATCAGCGCCGGTTCCGGTTCGCCGTCCTTGATCATCGCTACCGCCCAGCCGTCGTCATCGTCGTTCTTGATGATGCGCGCGGTCCAGCCGTCGTCGCACCACAGGCGCGGCTCCTGGATCAGCCGGTCGCCGGCGGCGGTTTCATCGTGGGCATCGGGGGTTGCTGCGGAATTGTCTGTCATTGGGATTGCTTCGCTGCTGATAGAAGGTAGATGAGGCTAGGAAGGCCAAATTGTATAGTACAAAGCGCGGCGCCTCACTGGCGCCGGAATTGTTTGCGGTAGGCGGCGGGCGAAACCGAGAACGCGGCAGTGAAATGCTGGCGCAGCGATACGGTGGAGCCGAAGCCGACCAGTTCGGCGATGCGGTCTATCGCCTTGTCGGAAGTTTCCAGCAGCCGCTGCGCCGACGCCAGGCGATGGTTGAGCAGCCATTGCGATACCGTGGTCCCGGTTTTCATCTTGAAGCGGCGGGTGAAATTGCGCCGGCTCATGGCGGCCTTCGCAGCCAGCAGATCCAGGCACAGCGGCTGTTCCAGGTGTTCGATGGCCCAGTCCAGGGTAACCGTAAGCTGGTCGCTGCCGCCGCTTGCCGGCAGCGGTTGTTCGATGTACTGCGCCTGGCCGCCATTGCGATGCGGCGCCACCACCATGCGCCGGGCGATACGGTTGGCCACGTCGGCGCCGTGGTCGCGGCGCAGCAGATGCAGGCAGCAATCGATCGCCGCCGCGGTGCCGGCCGAGGTCAGGATAGCGCCATCGTCGACGTACAGTACTTTCTGGTCCAGCTTGACGCGTGGGTACTTGCGGGCAAAATCCTCGGCCCACACCCAGTGGGTGGATGCCGCCCGGCCATCCAGCAAACCGGCTTCGGCCAGTACAAACGCCCCCAGGCACAAACCGACCACCCTGGCGCCGCGCAAGTGCGCCTGGCGCAATGCCTGCAGCAAGGCTTCAGGCGGACGCTCGTCGGGATCGCGCCAGGCCGGCACGATCACGGTGTCGGCTTCCACCAGCGCGGACAGGTCATGCCGCACATCGATATCGAATCCCGACATGGTTGCAATCAGGCCCGCCTTCTCGCCGCATATCAGCAAGCGGTAGCGCGGCACGCCCAGCCTGGCCAGGTCGTCGCCGAACACCATGCACGGCACGGACAGGTGGAAAGGACTGATGCCCTCGAAAGCGATCACCGCCACGGTATGCATTTTCTCGGGAGCAGTTGCGGAATTCTGGGCCAATTTCAACATGGCCCGATCCTATCACATTATGTCTATCGGGACACTTTCGCCGATTACCCTGAAACCCGATACTTCGTCCTGTTCCAACGCTCGCTGCAGAGAGCCAGGGGAAAGGCAGGGATGAGCGATTGGCGTCCATCCTGCCCATTCACACAGGAGTTCCAAGATGCACCACCCAACCATCCGCGCCATCGCCGGCGCAACTGCACCGGCCAAGATAGAAGCCGCCAGCACCGCGCTGCTGGTGATCGACTTTCAAAACGAATACTTCAGCGGCAAGATGCCGATTCCCGACGGCGCGCGCGCACTCGGCAACGCCCAACGCCTTACGGCCTTCGCCGACCAAGCAGGCATCCCGGTATTCCATGTCCAGCATGTCACGCCGGCAGGCACGCCGATTTTTGCCGAAGGCGGGACCACCGTGCAATTCCATGACGGACTGCAGCCCGCCGCGCACCACACCGTGCTGCAAAAATCGTCGGTCAGCGTGTTCCCGACCACCGACATCGACAGCCGCCTCAAGGCAGCCGGCATCAAGACCCTGATCATCAGCGGCCTGATGACCCACGCCTGCGTCGCCGGCGCGGCACGCGACGCAGTACCCCTCGGCTACCAGGTGCTGGTGGCCGAAGACGCCTGCGCCACCCGCGACCTCGACACCGCCGACGGCGCCGTCCTGCCCCACGCCGCACTCCACCGCGCATCGCTGGCAACCATCGCCGACACCTTCGGCGACATCATGACAACCGCCCAGATCCTGCAGTTACCCGTAGCCTAAACCACCGCGCTTATTAATTAGGGTCAGAGTCGAATTGTTGACCGCTCAACAATTCGACTCTGACCCTAATTAACTGGCTGGCAAGGTTGGGGGTGGGGAAATATGGCCAGGGGAATAAGTGGCATACTGTGCGGATTGCGGGATTGGGTACGTTAGCTGATGGGCATGGGTTGTCACTGAAAGGCGGAGTGAAATGAAAAACTGGATTCGTCTCAACAAGGGATTCCTGCTGTTCCTTTTTCTTTTCGGGATTTTCCGCACCGCGGTCGCCGACTGGAATCCGATCCCTTCCGGTTCCATGCGCCCTAACCTGCTGGAAGGCGATGTGGTGTTCGTCAACCGCCTCGCATTCAACCTGAAAGTCCCGCTCACCAACATCGTCCTCAGCCGCCTCGGCGAACCGAAGCGCGGCGATATCGTCACTTTCTTTTCACCGCTGGACGATACCCGGCTCATCAAGCGCGTGATCGCCCTGCCCGGCGACATTGTCGAGATGCGCGATGAAAAGATGATCATCAACGGCCAGCAAGCCAGCTACGCCATGCTGGGCAGCGCGCCCGAACCGCTGGAGCATGGCGGCGCTCTGGTGGCCTTGCGCCTGAATGAAAAGATGGGAACGGAACAGCATCGCATCCAGCTGCTGCCGCAAGTCAGCGCCGAGCGCAATTTCGGCCCGATCACGGTGCCGCAGGACCACTACATGATGCTGGGCGATAACCGCGACAACAGCGGCGACTACCGCCATTTCGGTTTCGTGCCGCGCGAGTTGCTGATCGGGCGCGCTGAACGGGTGCTGGTGTCGGCCGACATCAAGGGCAACTGGATGCCGAGGACCGAACGCTTCGGCATGCAGCTGCGCTAACGCCGCCGGCCCGCCGCGCGGCTGCCGATATTGCGCAGCCGCTTTTCAATCAGTTCCGACATGCCCTGCGCCGCAATCGAAAGAGAGCGCTCTTTCTTTTTCACGATCAGGATAGGCCGCACGATGTCCTGCGCATCGATCGGGATGCTGACCAGGTCCATGTGACGAAACTGGAACAAGGTCAGCTCCGGCACGATGCTGACGCCCAGGCCGGATTCGATCAAGCCCGCCACCGTCGCCAGATGCTCCACTTCCAGCCCCGAATTCATCACCGGAATGCCGCGCAACAATAGCTCGACATGCTGGCGCACGCTGGTCGAACGCGCCAGGTGTATCAGCTCGCAGCCGCCCAGGTCAGACAGGCGGATGCGGCGCTTGCCGGCCAGCGCATGGTCCTGGCGGCACACCAGGTAAAACGGATCGCTGCACAAGGTCTTGGTATCGAATTCGGTCAGGCCCGAACCGGGCGCGGTCAAGGCAATATCCGCCTTGCCCTGGCGCAGCATGGCCAGGCACTGGTCCGACAAGGCGTCGAACAGCTGCACCGTAATTCCCGGATAGGCCCGCTTGTATTCGGCAATCACCGCCGGCAAGCCGTTCGCCGCCAGCGACGGCAGCGCGGCGATCGCCACCCGGCCCTTGCGCCTGGCGGCGTAGTCGCTCATGTCGGCAAATGCCGATTCGATATCGCTGACCAGCGAACGCGCCACTTCCGCAAACAGTTCGCCCTCGGCGGTCAGCGTGACGTTGCGCGTATCGCGCTCGAACAGCTTGGCGCCCACCGCCACTTCCAGTTTCTGGATCATGACGCTGAACGCCGATTGCGACATGAAGCAGCGCTCCGCAGCGTGGGTGAAATGCTTGCATTCCTGCAGCGCCAGGAAGGCGTGCAGCGAGCGGGTGGAGATATTGAGTTTCATCGATTAATCCGTTTTAACGATCAATCTATCGAAAAAATTCATTTTACAGCACAAACCACAGCTCCCAGAATGCGCTTAAAACAAGAGCAATAACAAGTATTCCCATAAAAATATCCAAGGGATAGGAGACAGACAACATGCTGGCATTACTCGGCTTCATTACCATCGTCACCCTGCTGGCGGCGATCCTGACAAAAAAAATGTCGCCCCTGGTGGCGCTTATCGCAATCCCCATCATCGCCGCCCTGATCGGCGGCTTTGGCCTGGAGACCTCCAAATTCATCGTCTCCGGCATCACCGGCATTGCGCCGGTGGCCGGCATGTTCGTGTTCGCGATCCTGTTCTTCGGCATCGTCACCGATGCCGGCATGCTCGATCCGATCATCTCCGCCATCCTGCGCATCGTCGGCAGCCGCCCTACCCGCATCGTGCCCGGCACCGCGCTGCTGGCGCTGCTGATCCACCTCGACGGTTCGGGCGCTGTCACCTTCCTGGTGACGATTCCGGCCATGCTGCCGCTGTACACGCGGCTCGGCATCGACAAGCGCATCCTGGCCTGCGTCGCATCGCTGGCGGCCGGCGTCAATTTCCTGCCATGGACCGGCCCCATGATCCGCGCTTCCGCCGCCTTGCATATTCCGGTCAGCGAGATTTTCACGCCCTTGATCCCGGTGCAGGTGGTCGGCCTGATATTCGTTTTTTCGGTGGCCTACTACCTCGGCCTGAAAGAGGAACGGCGGCTCGGCTTGGCCAAGGGCGCGCCGTCCGGTTTCGTCCATACGCATGCATTGTCCGAGGCGGAAAAAAGCATACGCCGTCCGCAGAATTTCTGGATCAATATCGTGCTGACCGTTTTTGTGCTGGGCGTGATGATCAGCGGCAAAATCGATCCGGTGGTGATGTTCATGATCGGCGTGGTGCTGGCGCTGATGGTCAATTACCGCAATGCCGACATGCAGCGCGCCCGCATCGACGCCCACGCCAAGGCGGCCCTGCTGATGGCCAGCATCCTGTTCGCCGCCGGCGTGTTCACCGGCATCATGAGCAAATCCGGGATGCTGAGCGCCATGGCCAAGATGGCGGTCGGCCTGGTGCCGCCCTCGATGGCCTCGCATATCCCGGTAGTGCTCGGGCTGCTGTCGATGCCGCTGTCCATGCTGTTCGATCCCGACTCTTTCTACTTCGGCGTACTGCCGGTGATCGCCGAAGTCGGCCATATGCTGGGCGTGCAGCCGCTGCACGTGGCGCAGGCCGCGCTGCTGGGCCAGATGACTACCGGCTTCCCGGTCAGCCCGTTGACGCCTGCCACCTTCCTGGTGGCGGGCCTGGCCGGCATCGATCTCGCCGACCACCAGAAATACACGTTCAAATACCTGTTCACGGCCTCGGTCATCATGACGATCACCTGTGTCGCGATCGGCGTCTTCCCTTTATGAGGACGCATACAGCTTGAGGAAACCAGCATGAGACATATCCGCATCGGCGCCGGCGCCGGCTACTCCGGCGACCGTATCGAACCCGCCATAGAACTGGCTGAAAAAGGCGAAATCGACTACCTGGTGTTCGAGTGCCTGGCCGAGCGCACCATCGCCATCGCCCAGCAGAGCCGGATGAAAGATCCCGTACTCGGCTTCGATCCGCTGCTGGCGGAGCGGATGCGGGCGGTGCTGGCCATCTGCAGCGCCAAGAAAATCAAGATCATCACCAACATGGGCGCGGCCAATCCGCTAGCCGCCGCCGCTGTGGTCAGGCAGATTGCGCAAAGCATGAAGCTCAAGCTGAAAGTGGCGGCGGTGACCGGCGACGATGTGCTGGACGCCATGAAAGCCGGCGACTACATCAGCGACCAGGATATCGCCGTCAACAGCCTGGGCGACAGGCTGCTGTCAGCCAATGCCTACATCGGCGCCGCGCCGCTGGTGGAAGCGCTGGCGCAGGGCGCCGACGTCATCATCACCGGCCGCGTGGCCGACCCGGCGCTGTTCCTGGCGCCCTTGATCCACGAGTTCGGCTGGGCCATGGACGACTGGCACCGCCTCGGCCAAGGCACGCTGGCAGGGCACTTGCTGGAATGCGCGGGCCAGGTCAGCGGCGGTTATTTCGCCGATCCGGGCTACAAAGACGTGGCGGGGCTGGCGCGCCTGGGTTTCCCGATCGGCGAGGTGGCGGAAGACGGTTCGGTCGTGATCACCAAGGTTGCCGGCTCCGGCGGCCAGGTAACGCCGGCCACCTGCAAGGAACAGCTGCTGTACGAAATACACGATCCCGCCAGTTACCTGACGCCGGACGTGGTGGCCGATTTTTCGGCGGCGACGGTGCAGGAAATCGGCCCCGACCGGGTGCTGGTGCAAGGCGCCACCGGCCGCGCCAGGCCGGACACCCTGAAAGTATCGATAGGTTATATCGACAGCTACATCGGCGAAGGACAGATTTCCTATGCCGGGCCGGGTGCGCTGGCGCGCGGCAGGCTGGCGCAGGCAATTGTCGCCGAACGGCTGCAGCTCAGCGCCGTGGCGTTCGATGAAATCCGCTATGACCTGCTGGGCGTGGACGCAATCCACGGCGCCGCCTTGTCGGCGCAACCGGGCGAGCCGTATGAAGTGCGGCTCCGCGTCAGCGCCCGCAGCGGCAGCATAGGCGAAGCGATCCGCATCGGCAATGAGGTCGAGACACTGTACACCTGCGGGCCGGCGGCCGGCGGCGGCGTCACCAAGACGGCGAAGGAAGTGGTTGCGGTGCAGTCTTGCCTGCTGCCACGCGAGCAGGTGTCAACCACCGTCCATTTCGATTGAGGATGAAAATGCAACTACGCGAGCTTGCCCATTCCCGCGCCGGCGACAAAGGCGACATCTCCAACCTGTCGGTGATCGCCTACCGCGCACAAGACTATGCGCTGCTGGAAAAATACCTGACGCCGGAACGCGTCAAGGCGCATTTCGCCGGCATCGTGCATGGCGAGGTGGTGCGCTATGCGCTGCCAAGCCTGGGCGCATTCAACTTTGTCATGCAGCGCGCCCTGGGCGGCGGCGTCACGCGCTCCCTGGCGCTGGACGCCCACGGAAAATGCTTGAGTTCGGCGATAATGACCCTGGAAATTCCTGACGATATCGATCCATCCTGATCCATCCACGCCGCCAAGAAAGGAAGTTCATGAGAATGCAGATTCGCCGCTTGCCGCGCCAAACCACGTACGCCACGGTAGCCTTGGCCCTTGCCACGCTGGGAGCCGTGGCGTCGGCGCAAACGCTGGCGCCGGAAACCCAGCGCTACCACGACATCTACAAAGAGCTGGTCGAAATCAATACCAGCCACTCGGCGGGCGACACCACGAAAGCCGCGCATGCAATGGAAAAGCATCTGCTGGACGCAGGCTTCAAGGCTGGCGATATCCAGGTGATCGAACCGTTCCCGCGCAAAGGCAACCTGGTGCTGCGTTTCAAGGGCAACGGCAGCAAACAGCCGCTGTTGTTGCTGGCGCATATCGACGTGGTCGAAGCCAAGCGCGAAGACTGGAAGACCGATCCCTTCCAGCTGCAGGAAACCGGCGGCTATTTCACCGCCCGCGGCTCGATCGACGACAAGGCGATGGCTTCGGCTTTCGTATCGGTGCTGAGCCAGCTCAAGCAGGAAGGCTTCAAGCCCGGCCGCGACATCATCCTGGCGCTGACCACGGATGAAGAACGCGGCGATGTGGAGAGCAACGGCGCCAAATGGCTGATCGCCAACAAGCCCGAATTGCTCAAGGCGGAGTTCGGCATCAACGAAGGCGGCGGCGGCGAACTGCGCGACGGCAAGCCGAACCTGCACCGGATCCAGGTCGCCGAAAAAATCTACGCCACTTACGAACTGGAAGCACGCGATGCCGGCGGCCACAGTTCGACCCCGACGGCCAACAACCCGATCTATGCCATCGCCGCCGCGCTCAACAGATTGAGCGCTTACCGCTTCCCGGTGCACCTGGCCGAAGTCACCACCGGCTATTTCGCCCGCAGCGCGCCGTTCGCCAGCGGCCAGCTGGCCGCGGACATG
The DNA here is from genome assembly GCF_038896935.1 of Collimonas rhizosphaerae. Taxonomy (NCBI): domain Bacteria; kingdom Pseudomonadati; phylum Pseudomonadota; class Betaproteobacteria; order Burkholderiales; family Oxalobacteraceae; genus Collimonas; species Collimonas rhizosphaerae. The sequence continues at coordinate 107,670 of NZ_JBANDC010000012.1, read as the reverse complement.
CGCGCGGTGGGCAGCGGCAAGCCGGACGCCGCTGCAATCGAGCGCCTGTCGGCGGTCCCTGACTACAATGCGCAGCTGCGCAGCACCTGCGTGGCCACCATGGTCAGCGCCGGCCATGCCGAAAACGCCCTTCCGCAATCGGCCAAGGCCACCGTCAACTGCCGCATCCTGCCGCAAGACGATCCTGACGATATCGATCGCCAGTTCAAGCAGGTGATCAATAACGACAAGATCACCGTGCGTTACACCAACAAGCCGCTGCGCAGCCCGGCTTCGCCGCTCAACGGCGACCTGGTGAAAACGGTGGAAGCGCTGACCCAGGACATGTGGCCAGGCGTGCCTGTGGTGCCGGCCATGAGCACCGGCGCCACCGACAGCAGTTATATGCGCAATGCGGGAATTCCGATGTATGGCGTGTCAGGCTTGTTTGTCGAGCCGTCGGACCGCCGCACGCACGGCCTGGACGAGCGCGTCGAAATCCAGCGTTTGTACGACGGCCGTGAATTCCTCTACCGTCTGGTCAAGCGCCTGGCGCAATAGAGGCGGAAATAAGCCGCAAACTGAACCGGTTCCGGCGCCCGCCGGGGCCGGGCTGCCTTGCTGCCGAATTCGAGCGCAAGAACCAGAGTGTCCAGGGCACGGATATGCCCTATGTTGCAATTGTGCGGCGCCTGCCGCTCGCCAATTGACGGACACCTGCCATGAACTTTATCGAACTGCTCCTGCTCGCCGCGATCTGGGGCGCATCGTTTCTCTTCCTGCGGATTGCCGCGCCTGAATTCGGCCCCTTCGCGCTGATCGCGCTGCGCGTCGGCATTGCCGCGCTGGTGCTGGCGCCGGTGCTGCGCTCTGCCGCCGCCCGCAGCCAATGCCGCAGCAAGGCATGGCCTTTGTTTGTAGTTGGCGTCAGCAATTCCGCGGTTCCGTTCGCCCTGTTCGCCTATTCCACGCTGTCCGTCAACGCCGGTATCGACTCCATCCTGAACGCCACCACGCCGATCTGGGCCGCCCTGATCGCGGCGCTCTGGTTCGGGCACGCCATGAACCGCAGCCAGGCCTGCGGCCTGATGCTGGGCCTGGCCGGGGTTGCAGTGCTGGTGTGGGATAGCGCCGGAGCCGGCGTGGCAGGCGTGCCGCTGGCGATTGCCGCCGCGCTGCTGGCTGCCGTGTGCTACGGTTTTGCCTTGAATTATTCCAAGCAGCATCTGGCAGGAGTGCAGCCACTGGTAGTCGCCTTCGGCAGCCAGCTGTTCGCCTCCGTCGTGCTGCTGCCGCCGGCGCTGCTGTCCTGGCCGCAGCATGCTATCGCGCCCGCCATCTGGGCTTGCGTCGCCGCCCTCGGCGTGGTCTGCACCGGCTTCGCTTACATCTTGTACTTCCGCCTGATCGAACGCGTAGGCGCATCGTATGCCGCCTCCGTGACTTTCCTGATCCCGGTGTTCGGACTAATCTGGGGCGCTGTTTTCCTAAACGAAAAAATCACCCCAGCCATGCTAGCCGGCTGCGCCATCACCTTGCTCGGAACCGCCCTCGCCAGCGGCAAGCTGGGCAGCTTATTACCAGGCAAACGCAAAGCAAAGACCAGCCCGGGTTAACAAACATCACTTAAAAAAACCGACAGATGCAAGTCACGCACTTGACGATTCCCTTGTAGACAGCCAATTACGGTGTTACATTTTTCCCTTTCGTAATTAGGGTCAGAGTCAAATTATTTCGCGAACATTAATTAGGGTCAGAGTCGAATATTTTCTACGTCCTGAACGGCACAGAAAAATGTCTGACGAAAGCTGCTGGCCAGCTAGGGCAAACCGGCGCGCAATGCGCATGGGCATACTATTGTCCCTGTTATTGCATCTCGGCCTGATGCAATTATTCCGACCTCATGCCGCTGCCGATGCGGCCCCAGGTTCGCAGCCGGCGATGACCTGGTTGCTGTTGCCGGCCGCACCGCCAGCCCCGGCACGTGCAGCGCCCATCACCAAGCCACCTGTCGTCCAGCACGATCCGCATCCCGCCCAGCCTTCTGTCCGCACCAATACGATAACCCCGCTGCCATCCGCAATACCCCGCGAGAACAGCATCGGCGACACCGCAGCCATTACCCAACCAGCGCACAAACAGCCACGCGTCGACCTGGACGCCGCATTCAACACGGCCAGGAAGATCGCCACGGATCCCGCCGAGAGACGCAACGGTACCGCCGTCTCGCAATTGCAAACGCACCCGCTGGAAGCCCGCCCCGATAATCCGCTAGCCCAGGATATCCAACGCAGCGCGCGCGCCGACTGCCTCGACGTCGGCCGTCCGTTCGGTTTACTAGCCCCCCTGGTGCTCGCCGCGGACGCAGTGCTGTCAAAAAAAGATAGCGGCTGCAAGTGGTAGCGCCTGTTGATTGTCTTGTCGACAGCCAGTTACGGTGTTACATTTTTCCCTTTCGTAATTAGGGTCAGAGTCGAATTATTTCGCGAACATTAATTAGGGTCAGAGTCGAATATTGATGGACGAGAATATTCGACTCTGACCCTAATTAAATCCGGCGGCAAAGGATGACTGACCTTTTTTCAAGTTTTTCATCGGAGAGAAAACAATATGCGCGCGATCCTCAATTTCCTGTGGTTTGTACTGGGCGGAGTGTTCATGGGCCTGGGCTGGTGGCTGGTCGGCGCTGTCGCCTTCCTCACCATCGTCGGCATCCCTTGGGGCAAGGCTTGTTTCGTGATCGGGCAATTTACCTTCTTCCCTTTCGGCAGGGAAGCGGTGAGCAGGAAAGAGCTGAACAACAGGGACGACATCGGCACCGGCAGCCTGGGCCTGGTCGGCAATATTCTGTGGTTCGTGTTTGCCGGCATCTGGCTGGCCATCGGCCACGTGCTCTCGGCCATCGCCTGCTTCATCACCATCATCGGCATTCCGTTCGGCGTCCAGCACCTGAAGCTGGCCGGCATTGCGCTGGCGCCGATAGGCAAGACCATCGTCACCAAAGAAGTGGCGGCCGCGGCGCGCAGGCAGGGTGCGGACGAGGCTGTGGCTAAACTGAGGACAAACGCCTGACATCATTGCGTATGCTGACAATCGTTTTGTTGCCGGGTATGGACGGAAGCGGCGACTTATTCCAGCCCTTGATCGGGGCGCTGGACGCTGAATTTAATGTCCGGATAGTTCGCTATCCTACAGAGGGCGCTCTCGACTATGAAGCGCTTGAAAAACACGCCAGGCTTTCATTGCCTCGCGATGGACATTTTGTGATTCTTGGGGAGTCATTCTCAGGACCTGTCGCAGTCTCTCTTGCGGCTTCGCGACCACCGGGTTTGGTCGGCCTGATCCTGTGCTGCACCTTTGTCCGCAATCCGCATCCAGCCTTCACCGGATTGCATTCTTGCGTCGGATCGCTACCGGTCAAGCTAGCGCCGCTTGCAGTCCTGAACTGGTTTCTTCTAGGCCGCTATTCGACCCAGCATTTGCGTTCGGCGCTGGCGGCTGCACTTGCGCCGGTTTCCAGCCTGGCGCTACGGACCCGGCTAAAGGCCGTCCTATCGGCCGATGTCACCACCGAATTCAAATCCATCGAAGTCCCGATCTTGTATCTGCAGGCGGAACACGATCGTGTCGTACCGCCCAGCGCCACCAGGCAGGTGATGCTGGCGCAGCCGGCTACCCGGCTGGTGAAGATAGCGGGTCCGCACTTCCTGCTGCAAGCGTTTCCAAGCCAGGCCGCACAAACGATAGCTGCATTCATGCGCAATACGCCCTGCCGCTAAAACGTCAGTTATTTTTCCTGGCGCGGCCGGTCTTCTGCTGCGCATGGTTCTCGACCGCGCCGCGCACCTCGAAACGCACCTGGTCGACCACGGCCATTTTATGGTCCAGCAGCTCCAGCACATGCCGGCCCGGCCATGGCATCCAGTCGAAGGCCAGCTGCGGATCCGAGGCTGCCGATTGGCGGCTGGTTTTCTTGCCTGCCTTTGCTGCCGGCGGCGTCAGCAACTTGCCGTCGAGCCGCCACGCGCCGCTAGGCAAGCCGTCGGCGGCGAAGCGTATGCGCTGCCGCTGCGGCGGGATGTCGGGATCGAGTGCGACCAGCATGCCTGGCGTCGGATAACGTATGGCGATGCTGATGTCGTCCGAGCTGGCGGTGGTGATCAGGCTTTGTTCGGTCCCGGCCAGGAAATATTCCTGGCGCGGCGCTTCGATCTTGTCGGCGTAGCGGATGTCCCGTTCCACCACGCCGGCCGGCTTTTGCGGAACCTGCTGCCGCAGCTGGTCGCGCGTGTGCAGGTATTGCATCACTTCTTGCCAGACCGGCGCGGCGCCGGTGACGCCGGAGACGTCCCACATCGGCAAACCCGAGGCATTGCCGACCCAGACGCCGACCGTGTAGCGGTCCGAATAACCGATCGCCCAGTTGTCGCGCATATCCTTGGAAGTGCCGGTCTTGACCGCGCTCCAGACCCGTGTCGACAGCGCATTCTCAAGGCCGAAAGTACGGCTGCGGGCGCTGCGGTCGGACAGGATGTCGCCGATGATGAAAGCGGCGCCGGAGTCCATCACCTTCGTCATCTTTACCGCCGGATCAGCCAGCGTAGTGCGCACTCCGCTATAACGCCCCTGGTTGGCCAGCGCGCGGTAGGCATTGCTCAGCGCCAGCAGGCTGACGTCGGCGCTGCCCAGCGCCAGGCTGTAGCCGTAATAATCGCCGGATTCACGCAGCTGGAAACCGAGTCCTTGCAGGCGCTCGAAGAAAGTCGTGGGCGTGACCGTCACCAGCGTGCGCACCGCCGGGATGTTCAGCGATGACGCCAGCGCGGTGCGCACGCTGACCAGCCCTTTGAACTGCTTGTCGTAGTTTTGCGGGATGTACAAGCCGCTGGCGGTCGGCAGGTTGATCGCCGAATCGTTCAGGATCGAGGCCGCCGTCATCCATTTTTTTTCGATCGCCAGTTCGTACAGGAATGGCTTCAAGGTTGAACCGGCCTGGCGCAGGGCCACCACGCCATCGACATTAGCCGCATTGGAAAACGAACCGCTGGAACCGACCCAGGCCAGCACGTCGCCGCTGGCATTGTCGAGCACGAGGATAGCGCCGTCTTCGATATTGCGCTCCACCAAGGCCGCCAGCTGGCGCCGCAAGGCATCGTTGGCGAAGCGCTGCACGCCGGCGTCCAGGGTTGACCGCACCGCCTGCCCCGGCGTACGCAGCAGCTTGCGCGCCAGGTGCGGCGCCAGCTGCGGGGCGCTGGTGGTGACGATCACTTCGGAATTCGAGCCGGTGCGCACCAGCGCCAGCAGGGTGAAATCTTCCAGGCCCTTGCACTCTTGCGCCGCACGCTGTTCCTGCAAGATGCGGCAGGCCCGTTCCGCGACCCGGGCCGGGGTCGCATTCGGGCCGCGGATCAAGGCCACGGCAATCGCCGCTTCGCGCTGGCTCAGGCCGCTGGGATGCTTGCCGAACAAGACTCGCGACAAGGCGTGTATGCCGACCAGTTCGCCGCGGAAGCTGACCAGGTTGAGGTAGGCTTCCAGGATCTGGTCCTTGCGCCAGTTGCGCTCCAGCTGCTGCGCCACCACTACCTGCGACATTTTCTGCCCGATCGAGCGCGGCGAGGTGCGGCGCCGCAGGTCGTCGTCCAGCAAACCGGCCAGCTGCATGGTGATGGTCGAGGCGCCGCGGGTCTTGGTGTTCCACAGGTTGCCCCAGGCAGCCGCCGCCACGGCGTTCCAGTCGACTCCGCTATGCTGGTAGAAACGCCGGTCCTCCGACGCCACCAGCGCATTGCGCAACGCCGGCGACACATCTTCCAGCGCCACCCACGACAGGCGGCGCTCGTTCGGATTCATGCGGACCTGCTGCAGCAACTGGCCCTTGCGGTCGTACAGGCTGGCTTCGGACGAACGGAACTCCTGCTGCACATCGGCGAAACTTTGCAAGGCTTGCGCCGGGCCGGCCGCCAAGGCCAGCAACAGCGCAGCGCCCAAGGTCCAGCGCTTGAGGCCAGTCGACTTCACTTCACCGTCCATTTCTGGTTGGGGCTTTCACCGAACATTTCCGGCGCATACATCGCTTCGACCCGGGTCGGCGGCAAGCTGAACTCACCCGGATTGTTGATGCGGAAGGTATACGTCATGGTGAATTTCCCTTTCGGCACATACTCGTAATAACTGCGGAACGCTTCGAAACTGCGTTCTTCATACGCCGCCCAGGCGCTGCCGCTAGGCCGTTCGCCGGTGGTGGCGATGGCCGAATCGCGGCCCAGGCCGGAACCCAGCAAGGTAGCGCCGGCCGGAATCGGATCGGTCACCACCACCCAGGTCATGTCAGTCTGGGCGTCGACTTCGAGGTCGACCCGCACGATATCGCCGCGGGTGTATTTACCCTTTTCCTTCTGCTCCACCGGGACGATGTTCTTGCTGATCCGGTAGCCGCTGGAGAACGGTTTTTTCAGCACCACCGCCGCCAGGCTTTGCACCGTCACCCACGGCGCGCCGCTGCCGGCGTGGCTCAGCTTCAGCTCGGCCGGCGCCGCCGACGATGGCCAAGGCAGCTGCAGCTTGCCGGTCTCGGTAGCAGCGGCTGCGGCAGGCCAGCTGTAGCTCTGGCTACCGCTCACATTGGCGCCCTGCTCCAGGCTGGCCTTGGTGGTGCCGGCGACTTTTTCCGATTCGAACTTGCGCGCGAATTTCTGCAGCGCCAGCGAACCCCACAGGTTCGCCGTGGTGGTCGACCAGTGGCCGCGCGACTGGCGCTGGATGGCGCCGTTGATCAGTTTCGGCATGTCTTCTTTCCAGGCCGGGTTCTCCAGCATGGTCAGCACCAGCCGGTTGGCGTTGACATCGGCGCTGGCCATCAGCCACCACCAGTAATCGCTGCTTTCAGTCGAGAAGCCCATGCGCGTGCTTTGGTAGTTCAGGCGCGCCCGGATCACCTGGTCGGCTTCCGCCTGGCGCTTGGCGCGGTCTGGAATGCCCGATACCCGTTGCAGGATATTGATCCAGTCGAGCACGGCCGAGGTTGGCCACAGGTTGGGCGAGATCTGGATCGAATCGAGCATCGCCGGCCGTACCCGGTCATAACGCGACAAGGCTTCCAGCGCCGCCAGCTTGCGCACATCCAGGTCTTTCTGCGGTGACCAGAAGTCGCGCGTGATCTTGCCTTCCACGAACGCTGCCAATCCGTCGAGCATCTTGTCGCGGCTTTGCTGCGGAATCGCAAAACCCGATTCCTGGGTCACTGCCAGCAGGTATGCCGTCAGGGTATCGCTGCCGCGGCGGGCGTTGCCTTCGTTCGGCGGATAGTAATAAGCCAGGCCGTCGCTATCCAGGTAGGTCGGCAAGTCGTTCAATACCTTCTGCCACATGGCGTCGTCGCGCAAACCAATTGCACGTGATGTCTTTTGCTCCAGGCAGGAGAACGGGTAGTTGACGAAATAGCGGCGCAGGCCGTCGCTGCCGGAAGCCAGCGACGGCGCCAGCGAGATCGCCAGGCCGCCGCGCCCCGGCAGGCCGTCGGCAGGCGGCGCTACCGCCATGCTGAACGGCTTGTCGAGCTGGAACAGGGTGGCCTGCTGCACCGTCACCGGCACCGCAGGCACCACGCGCTGGGTGAACTTGATGCTGTCCTTCACTTTCGGTCCGTCCTGTTCCTGGGCATTGATTTCCCATGCCAGCTGGCTGACATCGGCCGGCACCGGCACCGCCCACACCAGCTCGCGCGTTTCGCCGGCAGGAATGCTCTCGTCCTTGGCCGCCAGCGGCGTTGCTGCCGGCAGGCCGGCGGCCTGCGCCGTGGCATGGACTTGCATGGCACGGGTGGTGGTATTGCGCACCGTGACCAGCGCGCTGAAATTGTCGCCCTCCCGCACCAGCGGCGGCAAGCCGGATATCAGCTGCAAGTCCTGGGTCGAACGGATGCTGACGGCGCCGGTGCCGAACAGGCTGTCGCCGCTTTGCGCTACCGCCACTATCTTGAAGCTGGTCAACGCATCGTTCAGCGGCACGTCGACCTGCGCCCTGCCGTTGGCGTCCAGTACGATTGCCGGTTTCCACAGCAGCAAGGTGTCGAACAGCTCGCGCGTCGGCGATTTGCCGCCGCCGCCGCCGGCAGGAATCGCCTTGCGGCCGTAATGGCGCTTGCCGACCACCTGCATTTGCGCGGTCGAGGTTTCCACGCCGTAGCTGCGCCGCTGCAGCATCGCTTCCAGCAGGTTCCAGCTGCGGTTCGGCTCCAGTTCCAGCAGCGCTTCATCGACTGCCGCCAGGGCGATTTCAGCGCCGGCCGCCGGTTTGCCGTTGGGCAGGTTGACCAGGATGTTCACCTTGGCGGTGGTGCGGATCGCATAACTGGGCTGGTCCGCCTTGACCGTCACCGCCAGCTGGTTGGCGGCGGTGCCTACCGTGATTTCGGCGATGCCGTATTTATAGGCCGGCTTGGCCAGGTCGACGGTAGCGCTGGGCGCCTGGTATTCCTTGAATTCGCTCCACCAGTTCAGCGGCTCTTTCCAGCCCCAGGTAAAGAAGGAATACCACGGCACCTCGCGCATGCGGCCGCGCACCGCCAGCACCGAGACGAAGACGTTGGGGCCGTAGCCGGCCTTGACCGGCAGGCTGAAGGTCGGGTCCTGGCCGTTCAACTGCACCACCTGGGTTTCGATCACGCCTTCGCGTTCCACCGCAACCAGGGCGGTAGCGTAGCGGAACGGCATGCGTACCTGGAATTTGGCGCTTTCGCCGGGCTGGTAAATCTTTTTCTCAGGCAGGATATCGATGCGGTCCTGGTTTTCGCCATCGAACCACAGCTCGCCCTGCTTGGTCACCCAGACCGAACTGGTGGCGAGCGCAGCGTGGCCGTCGCCGTCCTTGCCTTTGGCTGTCAGCTCGATATTGCCGGGTTCCTGCAATTCCACGGTGCAGATCATCAAGCCGCGGGCATCGGTCTTGCCTGAACACAGCGCTCCCAGGTCGCTGCCGCTGGTGGTGTTTTCGTATGCGTAGAATCCGCCCACCATGCGCTTGCGATGCGAATTGGTCTGCTTGCTGGTTCCGCTGATCTCGATCGGCACGCCGGCTTGCGGCTGCCCGGCCGGATTGAGGGCAACCGCCGTCAGCGTCAGTTTCTTCTTGACCGAAACCCACTCCCCCGCTTTCAGGCCGACCACCACTGCCGCAGGCCAGACCGGCGTCACGCTTGATACGGTCTGGATTTCTCCATTAGGATCGGCATACGTCATTTCCGTCAGCAATTCCTTCGGCACCGTGACCGCCGGCATGTCCTTCACCACGGTCTTGCCGGCGCCGGCCTTGTCCAGGGTCACCGGCAGCTTGTCGGCGACGATTTTCTGGCTGTCGGCGCTGCTGTCTTCATCGTTGCGCCCCGCCGCAAAGGAATAACCGTCGTAACCGGAAAAACTCACAGCCTTGCCGCGCAACAGGCTGGTGATATGCACCGCCTGGCCGGAAGCGCCGCCGCCGTTCAGGTAATTGAGCTGCACGGCAAGCGGTACTTCTTTCGGCGCTACCAGGGTCTTGGGCGGCGTAATGCGTCCCTGCAGCAACGGCAGGCGGAATTCTTCGACGCGGAAACTGCCGCTGCTGTAGCTGCGGCGGTTTTCATCATAGCCTCCGCTCTCGGAGTCGGCGTCGGAATCAGCGTCCGCATCGGCGTCGCCGCCAATGACGCCGCTCTTCACCTTGCCGCCGTCCAGCACCACTTCGTAGCTGCCCAGCTTGGCTTCCTTCGGCACCTGGAACACGGTTTCGGCATTCTTCTGGCCGCGCCAGTTCAGCGCAAACTGGTATTCCTGGCCGCTGCCCTGGTGGGTGATGCGCACCCGGGTCGGCAGCTTGTCGGTCGGCAGCAGGCCGAAACCCTGCATGGTCTCGGTGCGGATCACGTGTTTCATCGATACCGTTTCGCCGGCACGGAACAAGGTCCGGTCAAATATCGTATGGGCGCGCACGGTAGCGGACTTGTCGTAATCCATCGGCAAGTTGAAGCGCCAGGATTCGATGCCGTCGTTCCACGACGTCAGCGCAAAAGCCATATCGGCGCGGCCCTTGTCGTCGGTCTTGCGGGCGCTGACGAAAAATCCGTCGATATGTCCCGGCTGGTTGCCGTCGCCGTTGCGGCAACCGTCCAGCGGGAACTCCGGCACCATGGCAATCCCGGTCTTGTCGGTCCTGCCGCGCCACAGCTCGGTGCCGCGGCAATCGGAAATCCGCACGTCGGCGTCGGCCACCGGCTTGGCGCTGTCCAGCGTGGTGACCCACACCGCGCCGTTCTGGCGGCCGATCTTGACGTGCACCGACAGGTTGGTCACCAGCGCGCTGGTGCGCACATACATGGGCGCGGCTTTGCCTAGCAAGGAGGCACCCAGTTTTTGCGATTCCAGCTCGACCACGTAGAAACCCGGATCCTTGAGCGGAATGCCGATGACTTCAAACGGCCGCACGCCATCCTTGCTGTCCGGCGACGGCGGCAGGTCCAGGGTCTTGGCCCCGGCCTGCTTCGCCAGCAGACCGATGCTGCGGGTTTCCACCTGCTTCTTGTTGATGGCGATCGTGGTTTCGTGATATTTCCTGAGCTTGGTCAGCCAGGCGATGATGTTCTGGTCGTCGCTGACTTTCAGGTTGCTGACCGTGCCGGGATTGACCTTGCCGTCGGCGCTGCGGGCCAGCATGCCGGTTTCGACGCTGCGCAGGGTGACCGGCAAGGTGGCGTCGGCGTTGAGCTCGATGATGCCGAACGGCGCCGAGGGAAATTTCGCCAGCGGCGGATAATCCGCCATCCGCACCTTCAGCGGAAACGCAGCGGCGTTCGACAGCGGCCGGCCGTTCTCGTCCTGGAAACCGGACGGCAAATCAACACTGAGTTCCGCCTTCTCGGCAAACGGCGGCTTGAAGGTCAGCTGCGACACCGTGTCGTCGGTATCGTTCTTTTCAAAAAATGGCTTCAGCTTGCCGTTGGAAGCGTTCAGCGTCACGCCTTCCGCCAGCTTGCGCGGCACCGGCGCGGTAAACAGGATGCGCAGCGGCAGGATAGGCGCGCAGGCAGCATTGGCGTTCTCGCGCTCGCAGCTGACGCTGGCGGTAAAGGTCGGCCGCACCTTGAATTTGAAGACTTGCGGCTGGCTGCTGGCGATGCCTGAAGCGGTGCTCACGCCCTTGTCCCAGGTCAGGCTGACCGCGCCGTCGTTAGGCAGGCGCTGCTGGCATTGCAAGGTGCTGACCCGGTCCGGATTGATCTTGTCGGCGAAATGCTCGAGCAGCTGCTTGCGTTCGGCGCCGGCGATGAATTTGACCGGGATCCGTTCATGCACGCCCTCGGCCTGGCAGTACACGTGCTTCAGGATGCTGTCGCTGGTGGCGGCGCCGTTCTGTATCAGGATGAAGGCTTGCTCTTCTTCGATCCTGTCGCCGCGCGGCATGATGTCGACCACGGCCGGACCGCCGGTATTGAACTGGAATACGGTCTTGCCGCTGACCGCGGCGCCGGACAGCAGCTTGAACCCGGTCTTCACGGTAAAGCCGCAGCGCGTTCCCGGCGGCACGTCGCGCACGAAATCGTAGATCCAGTTACGCTCGTCGGCCCAGCGCCCGCTGCCGGCCTCGGAACAGCTGATGTCGAACGGCGTGGGCGATTTCGGGTCGCCGAACTTGATGGCGGCTTCCGAGAAATTCACCCGCACCTGGCGCACCTGGACGACCTCGCCCTGCGGTGAAAAGCTGTTGATGCCGGCCGCATGGACGGTTTGCGCCGCCTGGCCGGCCATCAGCGCCGCCAGCAGCGCCAGCGTATTGCGCGCGCCGCAGAGTTTGCGGCCGAAAAAAAACAGCCCCGGAAAGCGCACGGCGCTGCTGTTGGTTTTCTTTCGTTGTGTCGCTGCTTGCATGACAATCCTCGGGCTAGGAAAAGATGAAATATGACTTCGCGAGGATACAGCATCTCTATGTCTATATGGCAATTTTATCGTTTGAACAACACGCTCCTGTTGTCTTTTTGCCGCTGCCGTCCTGGCGCCGCGGTCACGCCGACGCCCATGGAAACCTGACTTCGACCAGCAAACCCTGGTCGTCGTCGGCGGCGTTGAGCCGAACAAACGCGCTGTGCTGGTGCGCCACCGACTTGACGATCGTCAGGCCCAGCCCGCTGCCGCTCTGGGTCTGGTCCGGATTGCGGAAAAACCGGTCGAACACGCGTTCGCGCAGCGCCGGCGCAATGCCCGGTCCCTGGTCCGCCACGTTCAGCACGACCTGGGTCAGGTTGCTGTGCAGGCTGACGAACACGGTAGCGCCCGGCGGGCTGTATTTGATCGCATTGTCGACCAGGTTGTCGATCAGCGACACCAGGCTGTCGCGATGGCCGAGGATGTAGCACCGGCCTTCGGACGTCAGCTCCAGCTCGATCTGCCGCAGCTGGGCCAGGTTCGACAAGACGGCCAGCCGGTCCTGCAGCAGCACGCCGAGGTCGAGCCGCTCCAGCGCGATGCTGGCGGTGGGATCGCTGCGCATCAGCATCAGCAGCTGGCCGACCAGCCTGGTGGCGCGGCTGTTGCTGCTCAATATCCCCGCCAGCAGTTCCTGCTGGCGCTGGTTGCCGGCCTGGCTTTGCAAGGCTTCCACATTGACCCGCATGGCGGCCAGCGGGGTACGCAGTTCATGCGCGGCGTCGGCGATGAAATTGCGTTCCCGCTCTACGCTGTCGCTCATGCGCTGCAGCAAGGCATTGATCCGGTCCACCATGGAACTCAGTTCCAGGTGCTTGGGCTTGTATTCCAGGGGCGCCAGGTTCTGCGGACCGCGCGCGGCCACTTCGCGCGCCACCCGGCTCCAGGGACGCAAGGCCATGCGGATCGACAGCCAGGCCGGCAGCAGCAGGAACGGCAGGCTGATCAACAAGGGCAAGGAATAATAGCCGCGCGAATTCATGTCGATCAGCATTTCCATGCCGTCCGCCGGCACGATCATGGTGACGCTGGTATCGGACTGCCGCGATTGCACGGTGCGGGCGCGCCAGCGCACGCCGTCGACATACAGGGTTTCGGGCTGGCCGAGGCGCCGGTTGCGGATGCCGCCTGGCGTATCCTCGGACTGGTAAATCAGTTTCCCGGCTTGCCGCACCTGGATGCTGGGCGACAGCTTCGGCGTATTGCCGCCGACGCCGTAGCCTTCGCGCACCGCCTGGTCGATCAGGCGCAGCACATTGTGCTGGCGCTCGGGATTGTCGGCCAGGTTCTCGACAACGCCGAATATTGCCTCATACGTGCGGTCAAGGCTGATCGGGCCCGGCGCCCGGCTGGTCTCGAACATGGCGTAGCCGATAAACAGGCTCCACAGCAGCGTCAGCAACAGCATCTGCGCCAGCAGCAGGCGCCGCACCAGGGTCGGCCGCACCAGCCCGCTCCACCAGCGGCGCATCATTTGCGGGCGCTGCGGGCCGGCGCCTGCAGGTCTATCACGAAACCGACGCCGCGCACGGTGCGGATATAGCCGTCGCCGATCTTGCGCCGCAGGTTCGCCATGTGCACATCCAGGGTGTTGCTGGCGTTGCCCTGGCCGCCGGGCAGCGCCAGGTCTTCCAAGATGCGGCGCGTCACCACGCGGTCGGCGCGGATCAGCAAGGTGCTGAGCAAGGCGTATTCGCTGGCGGTGAGCTCCACCGGCCGCTCTTGCACGGTGACGCGGCGGGTCGGCGCATGCAGCGACAGGCCGCGCAGCTCCATGGTTTCGCCATCGAAGCCGTAGCTGCGCCGCGCCAGGGCGCGCACGCGCGACAGCAGTTCAGCCAGCACGAAGGGTTTGACCAGGTAATCGTCGGCGCCGCTGTCGAGGCCGAGCAGGCGGTCGCTGACCGCATCGCGGGCGCTCAGGATGATCACCGGCAGGCCCTTCTTGTCGCGGCGCAAGCGGGTCAGCAGGCTCAGGCCGTCGCCGTCGGGCAAGCCGAGGTCGAGCAGCACCAGGTCGCAGGCGTCGGATTCCAGGTGGCGCAGCGCATCCTCCAGCTGGCGCACCCACACCACGTCCATGCCGTGGTCGGACAAGGCGATGCGCACGCCGTTGCCGAGGTCCAGGTCGTCTTCGATCAACAGTATTTTCATAAGCCCGTATTTAAACACTCTAACGTGAAGAAAAGCTGAAGGGTCTGCTTTTAAACGGCTCATAGCGTCTTCAGCAAACGTTAACGAATGGCTCATGTTTCCTTCATATCGCTCGCGGATACTACTTGCTTGACCGATCCGGCATGGCCATTCCCTAGCAGCACAGCGTGCACAATACGATTAGAAAGCCGACAATGAAAAAACCTCTCAATTCCGGCTACGCCGCTTTCGAGCCCAATAGCGGGCTATACGAAGTGAGCGCCAGCCTTGGCTGGAACCGCCAGTCCGACAAGAACTGGACGCTGCACACCTTGGCCGCCGCGTACGTCGCCAGTTGCTGAACATGGCCAGCGACGACCTGATCCTGATCACCGGCGCCACCGGTTTCCTGGGCAGCGCCACCGCGGTGGAAGCAATCCAGGCCGGGCTGGCGCATCGCCTGCTGCTGATGGTGCGGGCGCCGAATCCGAGGCAGGCCCTGGAACGCCTGTGGATCCAGCTCAAGCAGATCGGCGCCAGCGACGCCGACCTGGCGCAGCTGAGTTCGCAGCAGGTGCTGTGCGCCGAGTTGCCGGAGCTGGCCGGCGTCGCCCTCGATCCGCGCCTGGAACAGGTGTCGACCGTAATCCACTGCGCGGCGCTGGCGACGTTCGCCGACCATCCGGCGCTGGGAAAAACCAATATTGACGGCACGCTGGCGCTGGCGGCGCTGATGGAAGGCCGGCCGCGGCTGCGGCGTTTCCTCTATATAGGCACCGCCATGGCTTGCGGCAGCCATTCCGCGGCTGACAACAGCATTCCCGAAATGCTGAGCCTGCCGCTGGCGCAGGAACACCACCTGGTGCCGTACACCCGTTCCAAAGCCATCGGCGAACGACGCCTGCGGGAACATTTTCCCGACCTGCCGCTGGTGGTGCTGCGCCCCTCCATCGTGGTCGGCCATACCCGGCTCGGCTGTACGCCGTCGCAAAGCATTTTCTGGGTGTTCATGGTGTGGCAGAAACTCGGCGTGCTGACCACCTCGCTGGATGACAAGATCGACGTCGTGCCGGTCGACTGGTGCGCCCGCGCCATCCTGCACCTGGCACTCAAGGAAACCCTGGCGCAGCCGGTGTTCCACCTGTCGGCCGGGATCCAGTCCAGCCGCTCCTTCCGCCAACTCGACCTGGCGCTGGCGGCCGGCGGGCGCAAGGGGGTGTATGGCCGCGACTATGAGCGGATCGAAGTCGGACAGATAGACCAGCTGATACCGCGCATCAAGGTCCGCATTCCCGACTGCAATCCGCGGCTGCTGGCCAAGGCTTTGAAACTATATGGGGAATTCGCCAGGCTCAATTACGTCTTCAGCAACCGCAACCTGCTGGCTGAAGGCGTGGCCAGCGCGCCGCCATTGACGGAATATATCGGCTTGTGCGCGACCAGCACCCGGAATATCTCTATCGCCAACCAGATGAAATGGGATTTTAAATAATCCATGGGGGCCGGCGAGATTATCGGAATTCGATTTGACCGAGGATGCGCAAAACATAAATACCGAGTCGTCGTTTCATGAACCAGTTTGCAACCGCCTGGCTTGTTTTTTAATAGCCCTCGATTTTCTGAAAACTTGCGGCAACCGTCAAAGCTGTGAAACCGCATGATTCAATAAAATGATTTCAAAGCCTCTTTCAATCAATATCCGAAAATCGCCGCACCCAGCCTGCGCATGAATTCCCTATCCAGGCCCCCGTCCAGGCCACATTTCCCGAGACGCGCTTTTTAGGCCACAGCGGAGGGCTTCTATGAAACCTTGTGAATTGTCATGAAAATCAATGACTTTAATTTCAGCAAGATTTTCCCTGCGGTTGTTTTAGTTAGAATTTTTGTAGCCAAACGCCGCTTGAACGTTTTGGCCGCACCGCAAGTCCACATCCAAATGCAATAGGAACCTGATCAACATCAGTTTTTAACTTAGAGCGAGGTCGATAAATTTTATGCAAAATCCAATCATGAAACTCGGAGATGACCAGTGGCGGCAGTTAGAGCCTTTTTTGCGGGGAATGGGGATGGGAGTGGCTCGCGCTAGAAACAATCGCAAGTTCATCGATGCCATTTTGTGGTTTATTTCCAATAAATACAACGTCTGGGTAGATCTGCCGCCAGAGTTTGGAGCCCGTTCAAATATTTATATGCGCTTCAGGCGCTGGAATGAATCCAATTTCTGGCGGCAATTGGTAGATAACGTTGACGGCGACGACACCCTTATGGCAATGCTCGAAAGAATTGCAGAATATGCCGATCACGAAAGAAAGCGCGTCATTTTAAAAAGGGAAAAGCGGGCTATTTACGCCGGGGCCAAAGCGACCTTTTACAGACGAGTCGAACATAATATTTCTCAAGATACTTTGCTGTCGACATCACATTGGGTCGGATTAGTCAGTAAATGAAGACGGAAATTTTCTTGACGTGCTTTACCTTTCCGGAAATCTCTCAATCTTTATCTTGATCCATGCACCCAACCTTACAGTTTGTAATAAACAGGCAAATTATTTTTTGCAAATAGGGAAATGCGAGTGAGTCTTACAAAAAAAACAGAAACCTTATCACCGACAATACTTTTCTCTTTAAAACAGCATTTCAGCTCGCTCGCCGTTTCCGCTCTGCTGGGGGCACTGATTGCTGCCGGCATCGCGCTGATGCTACCGAAGCAATGGCCGGCTACCTTGCTTTTCAAGATAGGACAAGTTGAGTCCGCGGCCAATTTGCTGGCAAAGCCCAACGATGTTGTCCAGCGCATCAATTTTCCAAATTTCCCGGTCAAGGTAGTGCAATCGCAAAGGCTTCGGATTGCCGAATTTCCCAATGAGCGTAGAAATATCGTAAAAAAGACATTGTCTGCCGACATGACCAGAGACGGGGACCTGGTAAAAATGACAGTCAATGGCCAAACACCAAGCGAAGCGAAAGAAAATCTGAGCAGGGCATTCGAGGTACTGCAAACGGAACACGAAGAGTTGTTGAGGCCATCCCTGGCGAAATTGAAAGAGGATATTGCCGCCGCAAAGGATGCGCTGGAAAAAAAGGAAGACGAGCGGGCGATCCTTCTTGAACTGCGGCAAAGAATGGATGCTTCGGGAGCCGCTGAAAAAAACATTTCTGAAGATATCATCCTCGCCTCCATGCTGCGTTCCAACACGGTAGAACTGCAAATTTTCCGCGAAAAAATCAATGCCCTGAATGAAAAACTCGATCCGCACAGAACCTTCAACACAAGAGCGGTGACCGCCATCTACGTGCCTACGCATCCTGCTTTCCCAAAAATCGGCACTGCAGCGATATTGGGACTGTTTTTAGGATTTTTGGTTACGGGCATATGGATACTCATGCAGGACAAGGAGACATGGAATGCAATCTCCAGCAATGCCAAGGAGGCGCCAGCCGGTTGAACCTGCCTAATGGCTGCTCGCCTTGAATTTGAGCGCAGCTTAACCCCTTGGAGTCACGCGCCAGCTCCCCATGGCTGGAACAAAAGTGCCGGCCGCCATCGATAGTTTTTGGCAGCAGATTAGTGTCAGGGAAATTGACCAAGGACTTGGAGAATGCCGTATCCGGCCCGGAGTCTCCGAATCTCTTCTGTTTTTTTCTACTTGGAACTCTGTCTATAATGCGGTCAAACGAAAAGCAACTCAGCGATGATCCGATCGGCGCACGCGGTGAAGCGAGTATCGGGAGCGCAGTGCAGCCAGGTACACTCAACACATAACGTTTGAAAGAACGAATGGCAAAATATCTGATTTGCGGTCTTGCCTATTTCGACGACGAATATTTCGAACTTACGTCGGCCAATGAGCCGGAGCACGTCATTCAACTCGGCGCCGCCGCGAGCCGCTGCCTGCTTATCCTGCTGGAAGCAAAAGGACAAGTCGTCACTAAAAAGGATTTGCTGGAGGGCGGCTGGGGACAATATGGGAACGTCGTCTCCACCAACAACGTCAACCAGGCTATTGCACATATCCGGAAATGTTTCGCCGCATTCGGCATCAAGGCCGATAGCGTCGTCACGATTCCGCGTATCGGCTACAAAACTTCCGACACCTTCTTTATGCGCGGCGCAAAAGACGATCAGCCCCCCGCCCCGGTTTTACCGGCCGATCCCACATGGCCGGTTGACGCCCCGCCAAATGAGGCAGACAAATTTCCACCATCCATGGCGCCTGACATAGCTCAGCCGGCGGTGTCACGCCGGCAGGCAGGCAGAACCTATGCAGCGCTTGTTGCGCTGGCCATATCAAGCACGATTGCGGCATTCATGTTCGCACCGGATTTGCAGCGCAACCTGTTCCAGAAAGCACCCCATGCCAGCTATGTCCCAGTCAAGACCGGGGAGAAAATCCGGCATTTCATAGAAGAAGGCTTTTCCGATCGAACCGAATTTATCGCCCAGAAGATCAGCATGCTGGAAAAAAATCCACCCCGCTTGCTGCCCTCAAAACCTGACTGGAATGTATACATCAATGGCGCGCACGCCAATAACGTATTCAGCTATTTCCTATGCCGCAACGCCATTGAAAACAGTGATGCCGATTGCGTATCCTATGTGATCATTGACGAGGCCGACATATGAAAAAGCAATGGCTATTTCCCGTCGCCCTGTTCGTCATGGTTGTGCCGTGGATTGTCTTTTCTTTGCAGAATTCCCTCAACCGCGTCGACTGGTCCTGTCAATCGTCATATGAAATCAACAGGATTTTCCCAGGGAACATGATTCGCGCATTTGCACGGGTATCGAGCCATTATCATGCCGATGGCACCGGCGTCATGCGTTTCACAGGAGCGCTGCTGCAAGAATCTGCAGGAAAACCCGACATCAAAACCACCCTGCACCGTGCCACCGAATTCGAGTACAGCACGATCGGCTCTTTCCTCAGGATCACCACCAGCAAGGCAACCGCCTTCATGGGGGACAATACCCCGGACGAGCTGGCCGGCAAGTACGCTTACATGGGTTTCAATCCAGGGTATGTGGAATATTTCCAGATAATGAAAATAGGCGGCGATGCAATAGCTTCGGGTTTTGCCGGGTTGCCGCGCATTTATTGCTTGCCGCCGGTTGCAAAAAAACACCGTTAAGTGATTTTTCCGGGGTGTACTGGCGCCACTGGGACTTGACCTCCCGGTGCCGGCGACATAAACCAGCCAGGCCGCTAAAGCTGCGCAACCTGCGTGCGCAACTCCGAACAGACGCTGTCCAGCATAGCGCGATCGCCGGCCGAAGCGCTGCGCAATATCTCTTCCATCCGCCCGCTCGCCTCTGCGATCATCGACTCGCCGGCGATCAGCGCGGCGCCTTTCATCCTGTGGATGTAGCGCGCCAGCATGTCGAAATCGCCGCTTTCCAGCGCGCACTCGATGTCAGCCATATCCAGCTGCGCGGCATCGCGAAACAGTTCAACGGGATCGGATACAGGTGAACTTGGCGGATGTTCGCGCAATGCCAGCTCGACATCGCACCAAGCCTCGACGATCGATTGCAGTTCATTCAGGCGCAAAGGCTTTTTCAAGACGCCGTCCATCCCGCTTTCCATGCAACGCTGCACATGGCCGGTGTCAACCGCGGCCGAGATGGCGATGATCGGCTGGTGGCGCCCGCTGCCCTGTTCCCGCGCACGAATCGTGCGCGCTACCTGGTAACCATCCATTCCGGGCAGGTAGCAGTCCAGCAATACCAGCGGGAATTGCCTGGTTTCCAATAACGCCAGCGCCGAAGGACCGTCTGCAACGAGTACCGCATTGCAGTTCAATTCCTCCAGCTGACGCTGGATTACCTGGCGGTTATTGGGATGGTCGTCGACCACAAGAATCGTCGGGCCGGCGGCCGCCGCGGCGACGGCAACAGCCGGTGCGACGACACCTGCGGATGCAGGTTGGACGGACAGGCGCGGCTGCATCGCGACAGGGATCGAGAACGTGACGACGGTGCCAACTCCGGCTTCGCTATGAAAATCCAGCGTTCCCTTCATCGCTTCGATCAGTTCGCGGCAAATCACCAGGCCCAGCCCGGTCCCGCCATAACGCCGCGTGGTCGAGCTGTCGGCCTGGACGAACGGCTGGAACAGGCGCGCCTGCTGCTCGGCGGACAGGCCGATACCGGTATCGGCGACGGCCACCTGCAGCGTTGCCTGCGGTTGCGGCGCCGGCGCGTCATCTAGCAGGCGGATGGAGAGCGTAACGCCGCCGCGGTCGGTAAACTTGATGGCGTTAGACAGCAAATTGATCAGCACCTGCCGGACCCGCGCCGGATCGATGACGACATCCCGGTCGCCTGGCTCCGGCAACTCCAGCTGCAGCGCCAGCTTCTTTTCCTCCGCCTTGACCCGCATCATGCCGGCGGCCTGCCGGGCCAGCGCGGAGATATCGGTCGGCACTTCCTCCAGCAGCAGCCGGTGGGCTTCAAGTTTCGACAGGTCCAGCACATCGTCCAGCAGGTTCAGCAGCGTTTCCGAGGCAGATCCCGCCATGTCTGCCAGTTCGTGCTGGCGCCGGTCCAGCGGCGAGCGTCGCAACAATTCTACCGACGACAGGATGGCGTTCATCGGCGTACGTATCTCGTGGCTCATCACGGCCAGGAATCTTGTTTTTGTCTGTTCGCTTTGGACCGCTGCGCGGCGTGCGTTCCTGGCCCGCTGCGCAAACAGCAAAATCAAGATAATCGCCACTGCCAGAAAAATCAATTCGGTGCCATAGTATTTCAGCAGCGTTCTCCAGGAAGGAGCGCCGTAATCGGTCCCCTTCAGCCATTTTTCCACCATGTTGTCGGTCTGTCTGGCGGTCAGGGACTCCAGCGACTTTTCGACAATCGATGCCAGCTCGGGCAATTCCTTGCGCACCCCCATCGATACCGTCGCCGGCAAATCGCCTATGGCGCCGGAGATATGCAAGGTGTCGAGATACTTGCGGCGCAGCAACGGCAACATCGCCGTATCCACCCCGACAGCGGCCGCCGCACGGCCGTCCGCCACTGCCTGCAAGGCGGCTTCCGGGCTCTCCAGCGGCAGCAGGCGGATCTCCGGGAAACGGCCGCGCAACAGACGTTCGTAGGCGCCGCCGCCTTTGATCGCCACTACCTTGCCATTCAATTTGCGCGCATCGAAGATGATCGGCTCGGCTTGCGTCGCCAGGATGATGGTAGATCCGACGAAATAAGGTTCGCTGAACAGCACGATGTCTTTCAGGCTGGGCGGGGCAAACTGCCTTGAAATCGCTGGCAGCAAATCGACCCGCCCGTCAATCAAGGCTTGCCGGGCGTCGGCCCAGCTTTGGCCAGGCACCAGCGAGAACCGGATGCCGGTCAGGTCCGAGATCGCCGCTACATATTCGGCTGTCAGCCCTTTGTGTACGCCGTTCTCCACGTATTCGAGCGGGCGCCAGTCGGGGTCGACGGCGATGTGCACCACCGGATGCGCCGCGATCCAGGCGCGCTCGGCCGGAGTGAACAGGTCCAGGTTCGGCGCCGCGGAGGCAACACGGGCCGCCGCCACGAGCAGCAATGCGAGCGATAACAGAAACTGCAGAATCCGTCGATTCATGACAAACCTACCTGACGATGCATTTTGAACAGCTCATTATCGTTGCGGATTCCCAATTTGCGAAACGCCGCATGTTTCTGGGTGCTGATGGTCTTGACGCTGCGGCCGTATTTTTCAGCAATCTGGGTAACCGACAATCCGTTCAGGCAGCATTGCAGTACTTCCCGCTCACGCGGGGACAATCCGATAAACGCGTCTTGCTCGACATCGGAAACGGCAACCGCCGCAGTGTCGTCCTGCACGGCGGCATCCGACAGCAGATAGGAAAATTCGACCTTCAGCGCCGGATTCAGATAAGTATGTCCGCGCGCGACGGTGCGTATGGCGCCGACAATGTCGGACAGCGGCTGGTTCTTGCCGACGAAGCCGCGCGCGCCGGCACGCAAGGCCAGCGCTATCGTGGCCGGATTGTAATGCCCCGACACCACCAGGATTTTGCTGTCCGGGAAGCGCGTGGACAGAACACGTATCAGGTTCAGGCCGTCGATATCGCCCGGCGCCAGCACAAAATCGACCAGCAGCAGTTCCGCCGGCGCGGTCCGCAACGCCGCCATCAGCTCGCGGCTGCTGGCAAACGCTCCGACGACACGGAAATCCGGCGCTTCGCCCAATAGTTCGAGCAAGGCATGCCGCACGACCGTATGATCGTCCAGCAATGCAATACGCAGCGGCGTCGGTCCTGTCCGGTTCATCTTCAAGATCTCTCAATACATTCAATGCTGCAGCGCCGCCAGGCTGTCCGCTAGCGCGGACCAAGGAACCAGTTCAAATCCTTGCCCTGGTCACGCAACGCGAATAACTCGCTGTCGGCGCGCAAACCCAGCTTTTTCATTGCAGACTGCTTCTGGCTGCTGATGGTCTTGTGGCTCCTTGAGAATTTCTCGGCGATCTCAGTGACTGACATGCCATCCAGGCAGCAGCGTATGACTTCGCGTTCGCGCGGCGACAGCGGCTGCTCTTTCTGGTGCGATTCGGACGCCGGGCCGGCGGTGCTGTCCGCAGATGCCGGCGACTCGGGCTGCACGGCTGAAGCTGTCCCGGCCTCTCCGGTATACGTGCCGCCCGCCGCCACAATACGGATTGCCGCCACCAGCGCGGAGAGCGGTTCCGCCTTGGCGACAAATCCTTTGGCCCCGGTCCGCATCACGAGTGCCACCGTGGCCAGATCGTCGTGCGAAGAAGCGACCAGTATCTTACTCGATGGATATTTGATCTTCAGCAGCTGGAGCAGGTTGATGCCGTCGATTTCGGTCGGCCCCAGCGAGAAATCAACCACCAGCACTTCCGCCGGCGCCGAGCGCAAACCGGCGATCATCTCGCGGCCGGTGGCGTAGATGCCCACCACATGAAAGTCCGGTTGCCTGGAAAATTTTTTGCCAAGACCATGGCGAACGATCGGGTGATCGTCCAGCAAGGCGACGCGAATCGGATTCTCGGCAGATCTGAGCATGACGCTTTCTACTTAACTTGGTTAGTTGCCATGACTGCTGGTTTAACCCGTGGAGAATGCCTCATACATTAGCACTCCTCAGCCTGTCGCGGGGATGGCTATATTAAACAATATCTCCCTTGATTAAAACTACACAATTGCCTAGCAAAAAACGATATCAAATATTGACAATCAGGCCACTATCAAAACAATTTTTGCCATTGCTCCTGTTTCTGCATGTCGGCACGCGTATTGACCTCGATCAGGACGCCGCCAGGCGAGCGGCAAAAGAAGCGTGATCCCCGTGAGTTGTTGAAAACCTCCGTCTCCATCTGAACGCCGCCTGCCAGGAATTCCTTGTAGAGGGAATGGACGTCATCCAGGCTGTCGAGCTCCAGGCCGAAGTGGAAGTTTTTGGGCCAGACCGGCATTTCTTCCGTGGCGTGGTCCAGGACAATGTCAAAACCATTCCGTTTGAGCAGGCAGCTCTCCCCGGCGGCGACGATCTCGCAGCCGAGGTATTTCTCGAAAAATGCAGCCGTCTCGGCCACGTTGGTGGTAGGGAAACTCAGGTGATTCAGTTTTGCTTCTTTATGAATGTTCATGATCGGTCTCGTAGAAATGTTGAAATGCACCGTGGAAGGAGACGTCGCCGATCAGGCCCTGTGCGGCGGCGCTGATCGAGTGGCTCTCCACGGGGTTCATTCTGCGAGCAAATACTCGATTTTGAAACTCACATTGGGCCCGGCCCTTGCCTGTAGCGCCTGGCGGAGGGTTTCGGCTTGAAACGCTGCAACGGCTTGACGATTACTCACATTTCCGCGGGCATCCCGCTATTCCGGAGCCGCCTATCTCCTGGTGCGTGGCTTTACGGGCTGGCGATCGGCGATCCCCAGGTATCCGAATACGGCGCGGCGTACGCGGCATTCCAGGTCCGCACGATCGGCTTCGCCGCGGTATCCCGCGGCATCTACCAGGGCGCGCACGATGGCGATGATGTCGTCGGCCGCTATCTCGTCGTCCGGCTGCGGCGGAATATCCTCATGCGCCAGGATCTGCCGGATCAATCCACTCATGGCGGTAATGAATGGCGCCAGTTCCTTGGCAATGGCGGGACGGCCTTCTTCGAAGTCGAGCAGCCGCGCGAGCGTCGGCCGCCGCAGTTGCTGGTGGACGGAGGCGGTAATCAGGCGCCGCAATGCCGCCTCACCCGTTGCTTCGCTGAGCGCGCCCTCAGCCTCTGCAAAGAACACGGCGCGCTCACGCTGGCACAGCGCGACAATCAGCGCGTCTTTGCCGGGAAAGTATTGATACAGGGAGCCGATGCTGAAACCCGCGCGCTGCGCGACAAGATTGGTATTGAGCCCTTCCAGTCCCTTGGTTTCCAGAATGCGTGCCGCCGCCTCCAGAATCGCGGCGACGGTTTGTTCTGCGCGTGATTGTTGCGGAATCTTTCGCGGCTTTAATGATTGGCGTTTTTTTATCGTCACGATGCCATCTGGTGAAAATGAGTAACGGCTCATATCTTACTTGTTATGGAATAATTCGTTTGTCTCGCGTCGATGCCCGTCTCCGGGCGGTGCTGGCCGGATCGGTATTCGAATATTGACCTTGCGGCAATTGTATTCACCTGGAACTTACGAAATGATGTGCACCGAATCTGAAAAACAATGTGGTCCTGATGGGAAAAAACCGTTCGATTTCCGGTTGCCGGCAATTTCTTATTTCAAGTCTGAAAGCGCAAGCTCGGTTTTTTACTGGAATGAACGGGATAGGAAATTTGAAAGAATTTGGGAGGGCGACTGATCACCTGCGCCAAGAAATTCAAGGCGCTTCTTTGCAAACACAAGATTGACGCTCCACATTTCAACGCGGTAAAGGGCATCCTGTAGGGCGTAATAGCGAAGCATATTACGCCGCATGTGGAATGTGTGAATGAGGGAAACGACGCCAAAGAAATTGGAGCCAACAACAATAAGCAATGTTACGTTATCTGAATATAACCATACGGCGTAATACGCTTCGCTATTACGCCCTACTCCTTACCGCCTTGTATGGAGCGGCGGACGCGGAGGAACTGCCCTTGCCAGGCAATTTGCATCCGGATGCGGCAACTCACAGGCACACCGGGGAATGCAGGGCACGGTTGGCGTTCAAGGAGCAGTGAAAGTGGATTCTATAGCGCAAATTTTATCCGGGGTAGATAATTCGCTTGTCCAGACATCCAACTGTTTAATCAAAACCATCCATCGAGACGGCCATGCCCATCCGAATAGGCTCTTGCACTTGTGGTCAGCTACGCATTGAAGTCCAAGGCGCGCCGACCGGCATCGGTATCTGCCACTGCCTTGCTTGCCAGCAGAGAACCGGCAGCGTCTTCGCCGCCCTGGCCAGTTTTGCCGCTCCCTACAAGGTCATCGGCTCAGCTACCGAGTATGTCCGTACCGGCGATCAGGGAGCAAAATTCATTTTCCGGTTCTGCCCGGTATGCGGGACCAACCTTTTCCATACCGAAGAAGGGGTAGCCGGGAGCGTAGGCGTCGCCGTGGGCGCTTTTGCCGACCCTGGCTTTCCGGCGCCCCAGCTTTCGATCTACGATTGCCGCAGGCATCCTTGGGTTCGGCTGCCGGCTGGCACCGTCGCTTTCAAGAAGGATCCCCCCTGATATTCGACCCTGCGGAGCTTGATATAACCTGGGGCGGATCGTACGTCTTCTGCCTGGCGAAACCTGAACCAGCACACGTCACCTATAAATTGAATCGAACCAGGCGATGATCGCAGCCGGATAAGACTGCAACGGGCGAAATCAACCTGTAGCGACTGCATCGAAACAACCAGAAGAAAACATTGTAACGGCCAACAACATGCCTGCATATGGACGTTCCGGCACTTATACGCATCGCCGTTAATCACCATTAAAAGATAATCTGCACAGCGATAGAAAACTGAAATATGAAAAAACCGGTAACCGGCAATCAAGAACGGCGGGAGACACGCCGATCGCCACGATTGCTGCCGCCCCGGCCGTCATCGACGGCCATGTCGCCTGAAGACGCCATTGTCAAAAAACAGGCGCGAGAGCGGAAGGATGCGCTGGTTCGCGGCGTCGCTTCAATACAGGAAATGCGTGAAGCGATCAAACGTGCGAGCCGCAATCTGCCTGCCATTTCCGCAGTACCGCGCATGGGCATGCTCGACGCTGCCGTATTCCGCATGCATGCAGCAAAAGGCCTGCCATTCGTCATCACCGGGCTTGTCGGCAAATGGCCGCTGTCCGCTCTTACGCCGCAAACGCTGCGCGACCGCTTTGGCGAGCTGCACGTGCGCGCGAGGGTTGGCGACTATGTCAATACCGCCTTCGCGCCCGACCGGGCGATGCAGGATATGTCCCTGCTGGCCTACCTTGAGCTCGTCGCAAATGACACCCAGGACCTGCCGCCGTACCTGGGCAATCTTGAATTACGTGAATTGAATGCCTTGTGCCACTGGCCCGCCTATTTTAATAAAATGGGCCCGCCGCGCTTCTGGCTTGGCCCGTCGGGAACGGTGACGCCGCTGCATTGCGACTACGACGATAATATTTTTGCGCAGGTCTGGGGCAGCAAGCGCATTTTGCTGTCACCGCCTCACCACGACGAATTCCTTTACCCGCGCGAGGCGAACGCCATCTTGTTCGGTTCGCCGTTCAACCCCGAAGCGCCGGATTTCGAGAAATTTCCGCTTGCCCGCCAGGCGGCAATGATCGAATGCCTCATGCAGCCTGGTGAACTTCTGTATGTGCCTGCGGGGTGGTACCACCAGGTTCGCGCGCTGACCTTTTCGCTGTCGGCTAACCGATGGGCCAGGGCGTTGCCGTTGGCATTGAACGGGGATGCTTCGCTGAAGGCCGGCTAAGCCGATCGAATCCACACTTTTCCGACAGGGCCTCGGACTGCGCGGCGATTACATCCGATGTAATTGCCGCACCTCACAGCTGCCCCTACTCTTTGGCTATCGCGCCACCGTTCCGGCGGCGCTCACCATCAAGGAGATACCATGTCCAGCTACCCAGTACACACGATCGAATCCGCGCCCGCGCAATCGAAGCCGGTGCTCCAGCAATTGCAACAGGCGTTCGGCCTGATCCCGAACATCGCGGCCGCGATGGCCGCTTCACCGGCGCTGATCAACGGCTTCATCGGCCTGTTCGAGCGCGTGCATGCGAGCAGCCTGACGGAGCCGCAGATCCAGGTACTGCTGCTGACCAACGCAGTCACGAACGCCAGTGAATGGCCGGTCGCGTTTCATACCGCACTCGCGTTGAAGGAAGGCGTGCATCCCGCGGATGTCGATGCGATCCGGCATGGCGGCCTGCCTGGCGACGCCAGGTTGGCCGCACTGTCAACGCTGGCGCGTACGCTGATCGAAAAACGCGGCCGCCTTGCCGAATCGGACCAGGGGCGCTTCCTCGAGGCCGGATTCAGCTCGGAACAGATACTCGAAGTCATTGCGGTGGTTGCCGCATCTACTATCACGAACTACACTGGCAGCGTTACCCGGCCGGCGCTCGAAACACCGTTTGAGGAATTTGCGTGGCAGGCGCCCACATCCGGAGCCGGTTGCATTTGTCCGCCTTGATCAGGAAACCCGATGAACGTCACCAGTGCCGATCCGAAAGCACCGCCGAACGAATTTGGCGATTTGTTGCGTTATTGGCGAGACGTGCGTGGCGTGAGCCAGCTCGACCTGTCGCTCGATGCCGGCGTCTCGCAGCGCCAGATCAGCTTCATTGAAAGCGGGCGCAGCGTACCGGGCCGGCACACAGTCCTGACCCTCGCCCAAACGCTCGACGTGCCGCTGCGCGACCGCAATGCGCTGCTGCTCGCCGCCGGCTACGCGCCTGTGTATTCTGAAGCGCCATGGAATGCACAGGAGATGCACAGCGTGGTCTGCGCGCTCGAGCGGGTCATGCGCCAGCATGAACCGTTTCCCGCGATCGTGATGGACCGTAACTGGAACGTGCTGATGACCAACGATGCAGCACCGCGTTTTTTCAACTGCTTCATCGATATGGATTCACGAGAAGGTCGGCGCAACATGCTGCACCTGATCTTCGATCCGCATGGCATGCGTCCGTTTGTGGCCGATTGGGACAATGTCTCGCGCAGCCTGCTGCAACGGGTGTATCGCGAATCGGTCGGCCATGTGCTTGACGGCGGCACCAGAGGCCTGCTCGATGAACTGCTTGCGTATCCCGGCGTGCCGCGCGACTGGAACACGTATCATGCGCCGTCCGCGGCGCCGGCGATGCCGGTGATTCCGCTTGGTTTCATCAGCGAAGGCGTGGTGCTTCGCTATTTTTCGATGGTAACGAGTGTCGGAACACCGCAAAATGTCGCCGCGCAGGAGCTGCGCCTGGAATGCATGTTCCCTGCCGACGAGGTGACCGAAGCACGCCATCAGCAGCTGCTTGAGGCGCATTCAAAGGAACGCTGAGCGCCTTATGGATGCCTGGTCGTGTTCTTATGCCGGGGCCGCAACCGTCTGATCACGCTTCTTCCGAGAAATGCTTGACGAGCTGGAAAGAAGGCACCAGTTCAGATAGCCGCAGATCAAAGCGTTGATCCAATTTCTGCGCGCGATTGAGCACCACAGGCCGAAACACACCGGCGTCGTTCCCTTTGACGAAAAAGGCGATGTAGTTGTGGCTGTCCTCGGTCCTGCACCACCATATGCGCCAATCGGTTCCCAGCAACGCCTGGGCAATAGCTGGAACCGCGGGAGTCGGGCGATCCCACAAATTCGATACCAGGACACCTTGTGGAGCAAGGCAGTGCAGGCAGGCTTTATAGAAGTCGCTGGTACTTAGTTCGGATGCGGGGCCATCGGCAGAAAAACCGTCCAGCATGACAATATCGGCGCTGTTTTCCTGCTGGGCTTGCATATAGGCTGCGGCGTCTGCGTGAATGACCTGAAGGCGCTGGTCATCCGCCGGGATCATGAATTGATCGCGCAACGCAATGACTTCAGCGTGCAGCTCCAGCACGGTGATGCGGGCCGCAGGAAAATTCCGGTAGCAATACTTGACCAGCGATCCGCCGCCCAGGCCAACCATCAAGATGTGTTTTGGCGCTGCCTGGAACAGCAGGAAACCCATCATGGCCCGCGTGTAGCTCAGCAGCAGCTTGTCAGGTGCGGAAATCGACATCGCGCTCTGTATGTACTGATGATCGAAATGCAGCGTGCGCATGTCGTCGTGGTCGAAGACAAAGGGCTTTCCTCCACTTTCGTGGAGCAGCAGTTCGAAGCGATTAAGGTTCGTCATGTGATGTGGGTACGCAGCGTGCCGCTGACCGGATATCGATCAAGCGGATTTGTATTTCAAAGGACAGTGTAATAGTTGGCGCAAATAATGGCGCGGCATCTCTGGTTATCCCGATTCTTACCCTGCCCGCAGTTGTGCAGCGGAGAGATGCAGCGCCGCAATCAATTTATCGGTCCGGCGCTGCCGCAATATGTTTTGTGCGGTCATGCGAAGCAACAGGGCATGCTGGAGCTCCAGGTCTTTCAATCCGTTCATGATCGCCTGGTCCGGCATCTCCAGCGATTTTCCTTTGCATGCAAACACAATCATGTTGCTCGATTCCAGGGCCTCGACAGCGATCGCTGCACCGTCAAAGCTGCGTTGAATGCGGTCGAGGTAGTGCGTCATGTTTGCCCTGCTGCCCAGCAAATTGACGGCCATGATGCCTTCCGGCGCCAGGGCCTGATAACAGTCGTCGTAGAAGGCCTGGCTGCACAGCTGGGGCGGCTGTCCCGTGTGGTCGAATCCGTCTACCAGCAGGATCTCGTAATCGCTGTCGGCATCTCGCACCAGGTCGCGTCCATCCTGGCAACGGATCTGCAGCCGGCGGTCATCCTCAGGAATGTGGAAATGATCCTTTAATGCGATTACTTCAGGGTTATTTTCGGCAACCACGATAGCCGCGTGCGGCAGGTTGCGATAACAGTATTTGGCCAGCGAGCCGCCGCCCAGCCCGATCATGGCGATCGTGCCGGGGCTATGCTTGAACAGCAGGAAGCCCATCATTGTCACGGTGTAGCCAAGCAAGAGCGCATCAGGCGCGGCCACGTACATTTCGCTTTGCACTGCGGTATTGTCGAATTGCAGCGAGACGGAATGCGCGTTTTTATAAATGAATGGTTTGCCGTCGCTGGAAAACGCTGAAAGTTCGCGGACATTATCTAAAAGCATGGTTGTGTCTTCAACGTCATCGGATAAAACCGGGAATCACACCAATACGTGGCGTACCTGCTCGAAATAGCGGTAGACCCGCTGTTCGAGCGCGGGGGCGACCATTACCGCAGGCCGCTTGCCGTTCGGACAGGCCAGCCTGGGCGTCGTCCCGAACAACCTGCAAACCAGCGGACGTTCCTCATATACTTGGCAGCCGCCGGCTCCCAGATGCGGGCAGCTCAATGCGGCAAGCGCGGCATCCTGTTCCTGTTCACTCTTGCGCGGCAGCCGCGCCATTTCAACACTGGACGCCAGCACCGGGCCGCAGCAATCGTGGCATCCAGGAATGCAGGCAAATGCGGGGATGCGTTCCCTGAAAAATTTGATTGTCCGGCTTTGTTTGTCCAGTTTGTCCATTAATTACTCGCACCTGCAAGATTTCATGTGTTGCAAAACATGATAATACAATTATCATACTATGATTACACATGATCATAGCATACGCATATGGTGTAAATTAGGACCTGGTAGTCCATGCGGCGGCGGACTGCACGGCCTCATTCCGAATAACGATACGTTTTCCGGCATAACCCACGGTGATGTGTGATTAATATCCTGGAAGCCCGCAAGGCGGGGCTCTTTGCACGAGACAAGCTGCTGCCCAACGTGATTGCCGGCGCGATCGTCGGCGTGGTGGCGCTGCCGCTGTCGATGGCTTTCGCCATTGCTTCGGGAGCCAGGCCCGAACAGGGCCTGTACACGGCAATCGTCGCCGGCTTCCTGGTGTCGATGTTTGGCGGGAGCCGTGCCCAGATCGCCGGACCCACCGGCGCGTTTATCGTCATCCTGGCCGGCATTACGGCCAAATACGGTATTTCCGGCTTGCAGATAGCCACCTTGATGGCCGGCGCAATGCTGCTGTTCATGGGTATCGCCAAAATGGGCAGCGTGATCAAATTTATTCCGGCGCCGGTCATCGTCGGCTTTACCACCGGCATCGCCGTCATCATCTGGGTCGGACAATGGAAGGATTTTTTCGGCTTGCCGGCCATTCCCGGCGGGCACTTCCATGAAAAACTCTGGCATCTGCTTGAAGCCCTGCCGCAACTGCACCCTGCAACGACTGCCATTGCACTGGTCAGCCTGGGCCTGGCGACCTGCCCGTCCAGGCTTGGCCGCTTCAAGCGCATACCTGGGCCGCTGCTGGCGCTGGTGGGAGCCACCGTGCTGCAGTCGATTTTCCAATTCAACGGCGTCGCCACCATCGGCAGCGCCTTCGGCGAGATCCCGCAGCATTTGCCGTCATTTTCGATCCCGGCCGTTACCATGTCGCAGGTAGTCGAGCTGATAGGCCCGGCGTTTACGATCGCCATGCTGGGCGCGATCGAATCGCTGCTGTCAGCGGTAGTGGCCGACGGCATGGTCGGCAGCAAACACGATTCGAACCAGGAATTGATCGGCCAGGGGCTGGCCAACATGGTGACGCCGCTGTTCGGCGGCTTTGCCGCAACCGGGGCCATAGCGCGCACGGCAACCAGCATCCGCAACGGCGGCAGCAGCCCGCTGGCCGGCATCATCCACGCCGGCATGCTGGTCCTGGTGATCGTGCTCCTGGCGCCGCTGGCGACAAATGTCCCCTTGGCGGCGTTTGCGGCAATCCTGTTCGTGGTCGCCTACAACATGAGCGAATGGAAGCATTTCGCCAAAATGCTGCGCCGGGCGCCGCGCGCCGATGTCGTCATTTTGGTGGTGACCTTTTTATTGACAGTGCTGACGGACCTGGTGGTGGCAGTCAACATCGGCGTCATCCTGGCGATCATGCAATTCATGCGCAGGATGGCGGCGGCGGTCGAGGTGCAGCATTTTACCGAGCTTGAACTGAAAGCCGAACTGGCCCAGCATGGCTGGACAACACTGCCGCCCGGCGTGCTGGTCTATGCGATCGAAGGACCGGTTTTCTTCGGCGCCGTCGAGAACTTTGAAAGAGCGCTGGTCCATACCCATACCGAGCCCCGGATACTGATACTGCGCCTGCGCTGGGTCCCATTCGTCGACATGACGGGGCTGCTGACCTTGGAAGAGGTGGTGCTGAACATGCGCAAGCGCGGTGTCCGGATGATATTGTGCGAGGCCAACCTCAAGGTGAAAACAAAGCTGGCGCGGGCCGGGCTGCTGGAACTGATCGGCGCCGACGATTATCGCGAGGATTTTGCATCGGCGTTAAGCCATAGCCAGGAGTTGACGGAACACGATGCTCACGCTCCGCACGCCAGGAAATCACCCAAAATGAGCAGCTATGCGGAAAACCTGATCAAGACCAGCAAAGACTATTTTTGGGGCGGTAAAGACTGACCTGGCAAAAAAACTTCGCCGGCTGATGGCGGGAGCTTATTTTTTGCCTGGCTTCGGGGACCTGACAACGGCTTTTGTCGCGTAATCGACGTCGTGCCGCTCCAGGTACTCGCGGATCATCTGGCGGATCACCTGGGATGGCGTCAAGTCTTGCGCAAGGCATAGTTCGTCGAACGCCTTCTTCTTGACCGGATCAATCAGGATTGTGAGACGCGCAGTTTTCGATTCCATGGAATGGATAGGCATGAATGATAATTTGATTATCATTATACACAGCTCGCCCCGCACTTCCAGCAGATCCTATTGCCTGTTCGCATGTTGCGAAAGGGGCAATCGCGTCATAAACTGAAAGTACCTATCCAACCGGGGAGAAGCTATGTACAAGCATCTTCTACTACCAACCGATGGTTCGCCATTATCTGAACTCGCGATTCGAAATACCATGCAGTTTGCCAAAAGCATCAACGCCAAGGTAACTGGCTTTTATGTGAGCCCGCCATATCATGCACTATCTTTTCAGATGGAAATGATGGCAGAGTCAGAAGACGATTTCGCTAAACATAGCCGATCTCAAGCGGAAAAATTGCTTGCCGACATTGAAGACGCCGCCAATATAGCAGGCGTATCTTGCGACACTACCTATGCCATCGGCGACCATCCCTATGAAGAAATCATCAAAGCAGCCAATGCCAACGGCTGCGACTTGATCACCATGGCGTCGCACGGCCGCAAAGGAATGAGAGGCCTCCTTCTCGGCAGCGAAGCACAGAAGGTGCTGACTCATAGCAAAATACCGGTACTCATATACCGATAGGAGCGATGGCATTGATAGAGTTCGCCATCGTCATAAAACAGGCATGGACGGCGATGCTTGAAACTATCCGCCTGCAAGGAATCCTCAAGACCTGACAGGAGGAAGATCGACTGCAGGCTGTGTTCTTTGAGTAGTCACGGTGGCGCAAAGGAGAACACCTTGAACAGTCCCGACATCGACAAAAACTTCACCGACGCAATACCGAGGCTCTATGAAGAGTATCTTGTTCCGCTGATCTTTGAGCCGTATGCAGTGGACTTGGCGAATCGTATAGCTTCGCGGCCTCTTTCTCGGGTGCTGGAGATTGCCGCCGGCACAGGCGTCGTGACTCGCCATTTGGCATCCGTGCTGCCGGAAAGCGTCTCCATTGTTGCCACGGACCTTAATCAGCCGATGCTGGACCGCGCTGCCGAAGTCGGGACCAAGCGTCCAGTGGCCTGGCGCCAGGCAAACGCCATGCAACTGCCCTTCGAAGATTCAGTGTTTGACGCCGTAGTGTGCCAGTTCGGAGTCATGTTCTTTCCCGACAAGCCGAAGGCGTTTTCCGAAATGCGCCGGGTTCTCCGGCCAGGAGGCGTCCTCATTTTCAACGTTTGGGATCGCATCGAGGAGAACGAGTTCGCTCACGTCGTTTCGGCAGCGCTCGAGTCTCTCTTCCCCAAGGATCCTCCGCGCTTCATGGCTCGCACGCCCCATGGCTACCATGACCTCGCAACCATTGCACAAGACCTGAAAGCCGGTGGCTTCAGTTCATCGCCCCATATGAGCACTGTCGCGGCGCGCAGCCAGGCAACGTCGCCGCGGATCCCTGCAATCGCATACTGCCAAGGGACACCGCTACGCAGCGAAATCGAGGCACGCGGCAAGTCGCGGCTCGACGAAGCAACCGACATCGCCGCGGGAGCCATCGCCCGACGGTTCGGGCCTGGTCCTGTGGACGGCAAGATCCAGGCGCACGTGATCACTATCGAATGCTGAATTTCACCCGTTGAGTGCCTGCTTTCCCGAGTTGGCTACTTCTACCCTGGGGCTTTTCCGGACAGGGATTCGTGCAATGCATGCCAGATCAAGCCTGGGCCGGCAAAGATCATTATCAGCCGGCCCGGATCTTACTCGGTTTCAACCTCACTGATCGCGCGTTGCTGACTCGAGATGCGCTGTGCGTCACTTGACGACCTAAGCGTCTGAGATCTGGCATTCACAATGGCATCCATCAGTTGTTCAATGATGTCGCCAATAGTTGTGTCCTGCTGCCTTGCCAATCTCCTTAGTTTTTTGTGATGCTTCTCGCTGATGCTGGCGGTGACCTGCACGTCGCCCACCAGCACAAGTTCATCCTTCGCAAAGCATAGCCAATAGATAACGATGCAAGTGAGCGTGCCAAGAACAAATATCTGAAATTCCGATGACCGTCTCCACGTGCCGCGCCACAGATCTGTTCCGGACCACAGGCTTATCAGCAGCACGCCGAGCCAAATGATTGCAATCAGCCGCAGGATTTTGCTTTCTCTTCCAACCTCGTCGTACAAGAAGCGCCTGCGGATCAGCTGACGAAATTCTTTCATCTCATTCCCCCTTTTTGCAGATCAAGCGACCATGGCGCCGAAAGAGTGATTCGAACAGATTGCAAACAATTATCTAACGTGCGCCCTTCCCCCAAGTTGTCAACCTAGTACACTTTCACATGAAAACAATGTTTTATTTCCTATGCTGCGTCACGTACGCCAGGGGCCAGGAAAGCTGTCCTGCTATCCCACGTCCCCTCATCATCTTTAATGCCCTTACGCTACCTATCCTTGCCGGCAAACAAATAAAAAAAAAGCCCGCAGTTACGCGGGCTTTCGGGTATTTGCTGCTGTTATAAAGCAAAGTGGGCCGGACCTCGGACTGGTAAGGCGCACATCATCTTTTGTGCTGCCCTGCTTCCCAGCCACTGGAATCAGCACGCAGTTTGGAATTACTTGACGACGTCGATAAGATCTTTTGCGAACGCCATGCCCTGGTCGCGGGCAGCGTCCCAGGTATTGGACGGGGCGATCTCCGGCGGCGACTGCAACACTCCGTCAATCAAAACGGCCCAACGATACTTGCCGCCCCTGACGATCGTGCTCGCGACCCTGATCGTGTGCCCTTTGTGCTCTATCTCGAATTGCGGCATATGTCCCCCACAGATGGTATCCGTAAGGCAACACTACCATGTGCAACGACCACTGCATACTGGTAAAAATACAACCTCCTCCCTGATTGGATCAGTCGCCGCATTCACAACGCATCGAACTTCGCCCATGAGCGCGGGATTACGAGGATCGCGTGAAACTACAGCCTCTAAATGCCTTGTCACTCCATCAAGAATATCGTTGGCACTGTCAAAACTACCAGCTAGACATCTGGCGACAAAAATCTACAATCTAATTTGTGCGCCGCACAATATGCCATGTCAATCAATGGCGCTCTGCAACCGACGGCTAGTCTTTAGCCGCCTTTCGTCGTCCTACTGATGTCGTCTCTTTTTGCGACACCAAACCCTTGGAGAAACCATGTCTACCATTGCAGAACAATTCTCAGCTGCCGCCAAAGCTAATTTTGAAGCCAACTTGGCGCTGTACACTGATCTCACGACCAAAGCATTTGCCGGCGTGGAAAAACTGATCGAGCTCAACCTGAGCGCTGGTAAAGCTTCACTGCAAGAGTCGACCGCTACTACCCAGAAGCTCTTTGCCGCCAAAGACCCGCAAGAATTTTTCTCGCTGAGCGCAGCGCTGGCCCAACCGAACACGGAAAAAGCCGTCGCTTACGGCCGGCATTTCGCCAGCATCGCGTCCAGCACACAAGCCGAACTGACCAAGGTTGCCGAAGCCCAGGTTGCCGAAACCAAGCGTAAAGTCGTCGAGTTCGTCGACCTGGCAACGAAAAACGCGCCGCCAGGTGCAGAAAGCGCAGTTGCTTTCGTCAAATCGGCGATCGGCAGCGCCAACGCCGGTTACGAACAGTTGGCCAAGAACACCAAGCAAGCCGTTGAAGCGCTGGAAACCAACGTCAACAGCGCTGTCGATCAACTGTCGCAAGCCGCTACCAAGGGCGCCGCTCATTCGAGCAAGAAGTGATTTTTAGCGACATGAAATAGTGCATTGCATGCAACTTATCGTGTAGTTGCACTGGCAACAAAAAGCCCGGTCGTTCAACGATCCGGGCTTTTTTACATTTGATTGCGGGGCAGGATTTGTCCGCTATGCGGCCATTTGCATCACGTAAATGCTTAGCTCGTGGAACCTATATGGCATGGGCGTTCAAGCCGCTCCATCCCAGATAGCCCGTATATAAGCCAACCAATATGATCAACGCGCTGGAAAAATACGGTGCTTTTCTTGCAAATGCTCCGAAACCGTTCCAGCGTTTTGAGACTTGCCGCACGCTCAGCGCCGCGATAGTCCCTGACGCCACCATTGTCAGTGCGAGACCGATACTGAAGCAAAGCACCAGCACGACACCTAGGCTGTATTGTTTCAGCTGCAAGCACAACAGTAAGACGGTGATTGACGCGGGGCAAGGAATCAATCCCCCAGTCAAGCCAAACATGACGATTTGACCGGTAGTAATGTTTTTATCCGCAAATTTGCGTTTAATGTCGTTTGCATGCGCCAGCTCGTGCGCATCCTGATATCCGACAGCGCCAACATCCAGGCCGCCGTGGCCATGATGTGCACCTTCCTCAAAACTCACATCGTAGTCGTGCGTATGGGCATGGTGCGTCATCGACAGCCGCGCCACGAATTCATGCGGCTCGGGAATCTCGTCTATCGATTCCAGGTAGTCCCCCTTCTTGGCAAATGTGAATGCCTGGACCGCGCCATCCGGGCGAATGGTTTGTACTTCGATCTGACCTGCATCAGCCGGCGCAATAGCGGCGCCCTTGTCAAAAAAATGCAAGCGGAAGCGCGGCGGGCAACCTGTTTCGAATATTTCGAGATCCACTGCCTGGCTGTGATCCGTATCAATGCGCCGGATTTCGAGGCCATGGCCATGATCGTGCGCATGATGACTGTGGTTCGTTTCGTCTTTTTCTCGCTTCAGGTCGCGGTAAGTGCGAAGAAGCATCCAGACCGCTATTCCGATAATCAGGACGGCGGAGCCCAATTGGAAATAAGGTTCCGTCGCTTCGGCATTCAGGTTTCCTCCCAGCTTCATGCCAACGAGAGCAACCAGCCACACAACGGCGGTATGTGAAATCGTCGCCGACAGCCCCAATAAGACAGCCTGGGACACAGTGCCGCGAATGGCGACGATAAAAGCCGCCATCATTGTTTTTGAATGTCCAGGCTCAAGCCCATGTAAAGCACCCAGCAGGATGGCGCTTGGCACAAACAGCCAAGCGTTGCCAGCTCCTTGTCGGAGCAGTTCAGAAAATTCAGTCATGCGGGATTCCTTAAAGGTACTTTGAGATTTCTTTGAATTCATCCAGCGTCGCCTTTGGCGACGTTTCAATCCCGTCTTCGAGACAATGCTCAAGATGGTCGTAAATAAGCGTCTTTTTGGCTTGGACCAGGGCTTTCTCCGCGGCCTGAAGTTGCATCGCGACGTCAGTGCAAGATCGCCCCTCCTCGATCATGCTGATAATGGAGTTGACCTGACCAGCCACCATGCGGAGCCGCTTGATGACGTTGGGATGGGATTCGTGTTTGTGTGGATGTGTTGTATTCATACGTCCATCCTATACCATACCCCCCCTAGGTGTAAACGCAAATCATCGCAATACCCATAAAAGTAAACTTGTAGATATCAATACCATTACGTAGAATTATCTACATGAATACATACCTCTCTCTCATTACCAGCCTTCCAACAGAGAACGCAACGGCCCGGATGCGCGCCTGGCGCGCACTGAAGGCGAGCGGTGCGGCCGTCTTGCGCGACGGCGTTTATTTGATGCCGGAGCGCGAGGCCTGCCGCAGCACGTTTGAGGCAGTCGCCGCCGATGTGCTGTCTGGCGGCGGCACCGCCTTTGTCTTGCGCGTTGAAGAACCCGATAGCGCTAATTTTGCTGGGCTATTCGACCGTAGCGAGGATTACGCGGCGTTGCTGACGGACGCGGCCAAGGTACGGGAAACGCTCACCACCGACACCGTGCTGGAAACACTCAAGCAGATTCGCAAGCTGCGCAAATCCTTTGCCAGTCTTGCCGATATCGACTTCTTCCCCGGCGAAGCCCAACGGCAAACCGACACGACCCTGCAAGAGCTGGAGCTGGCCGCTGCCCGCGTACTGGCGCCGGACGAACCCCATCCAGTGCATGGAACCATCACTGCCCTGCCATTGCAGCAATACCAGGGACGCACCTGGGCAACACGGCGGCGCCCCTGGGTGGATCGGCTGGCCTGCGCCTGGCTGATCCGTCGCTTCATTGATCCACAAGCCCGGCTGCTGTGGCTGGCCTCTCCTGGCGATTGCCCCGCCGATGCCTTGGGCTTTGACTTCGACGGCGCGACCTTTAGCCATGTAGGAAGCCGCGTCAGCTTCGAGGTGCTGCTGGCGAGTTTCGGCCTTGAGCAAGCAGCGCTCAAGCGTCTTGGTGCGCTAGTGCACTACCTCGATGTCGGCGGCGTGCAGCCGCCGGAGTCAGTGGGAATTGAAAGCGTCCTGGCCGGCCTGCGCGAAGCCATCGCCGATGACGACCAGCTTCTGGCGACAGCCAGCAACGTGTTCGATGGGCTGCTGACCGCGTTTCAGCAAGAAGCCACGCCGCAACAGGGATCGTGATCATGGACCAGGCAAATAAACCGACTTACACCTTGTGGCAACTGATCCTGTATTTTTTGCGCCTGGGTACGTTTGGCTTTGGCGGGCCGGTTGCATTGGTTGGCTATATGCACCGCGACCTGGTCGAGCGCCGCGGCTGGATCAGCGAATCAGACTACAAGGAGGGGCTGGCGCTGGCGCAGATCGCGCCCGGTCCGTTGGCCGCGCAGCTGGGAATCTATCTGGGATTCGTCCACTTCCGGCTGCTCGGCGCGACAGTGGCGGGACTTGCTTTCGTGTTGCCATCGTTCCTGATGGTGGTCGCCCTGGGATGGGCCTATGTGGCGTTTGGCGGACTGACCTGGATGCAGTCCGTTTTCTACGGCGTGGGCGCTTCCGTGATCGGCATCATGGCAATCAGTGCGCATAAGCTCGCCAGCAAGAACCTGGGACGCGACAAGCTGCTGTGGGGCATTTTCATATTGCTGGCGGCCGTGACCATCATCACGCAGTCCGAAATCGCGTTGCTGTTCATCGGCGCCGGCGTGCTGGTTTGGGTTATCCGCTGCAAGCCCAGGTTTGGCACATCGAGCATGGCCGTGCTGCTGCCGACGCAGTTGCCGAATATCGCTCTTGCATCCGCGACAGATACCAACACCCTGATCCAGATCGTGCTTTTTTTCACCAAGGCCGGCGCCTTCGTGTTCGGCTCCGGCCTGGCCATCGTGCCCTTTCTCTATAGCGAAGTTGTGACGGAACACCACTGGCTGAGCGAAAAGCAGTTTGTCGATGCCGTGGCCGTCGCGATGATTACGCCAGGACCGGTGGTGATCACGACCGGATTCATTGGCTACCTGATCAGCGGCCTGCCGGGAGCCGTCCTGGCAGCAGTAGGCACTTTTGTTCCCTGCTACCTGGCGACCGTCATCGCCGCACCGTATTTCAAGAAATACGGCAAGCTGCCGGCGCTGATCGCCTTCGTCGATGGCATCACGGCGGCAGCCATCGGCGCCATCGCCGGTTCGGTGGTGGTGATCGCGCAGAGGTCGATCGTCGACATGCCGACCGCGCTGCTGGCGCTGGCAACTGCTGCGCTGTTATGGAAATTCAAGAAACTGCCTGAACCAGTCATCGTGATTGGCGCGGCGCTGGTCGGGATCGTGGTGTACCCCTTGCTGCATCACTGACCCGACACCACCAGGAGCTACCCCCATGAGTGAACACCCCGATCTTCAACGCCGATCCATGCTGTGCGCAGCCGCTGCGAGCGTGGCAGTGCTGGGTACGGCAAAAGCTGCCAACGCCTCACCTATCTTGGAGAAAACCACCATGCCGATGCTACCTGCCTTTGAGAGCCAGACAACGCTGAAACCGCTTGCGTTTGATCCCGCCAAACTCAGCGGCCTATCGGAACGCCTGATCCGTTCGCATTGGGAAAACAATTACGGCGGCTCTGTCAAAGCATTGGCAGTGATCAAGAAGCACCTGACCGAAGCATTGGCTAACAAGGACACGCCGCCCTATATCTACAACGCGCTGAAGCGTGAACATTTGCTGCGTACAGGTTCGGTGGTGTTCCACGAATACTACTTCGACAACCTAGGCGGCAGCGGCCAAGCCGGCGCGCCGGAGCGCGAGGTGATCGCCGACGCATTCGGCAGCTTCGACACTTGGGAAACCGAATTTCGCCGTATCGGCGCCGGCCTGGGCGGAGGTTC
This sequence comes from Collimonas rhizosphaerae, assembly GCF_038896935.1. Taxonomy (NCBI): domain Bacteria; kingdom Pseudomonadati; phylum Pseudomonadota; class Betaproteobacteria; order Burkholderiales; family Oxalobacteraceae; genus Collimonas; species Collimonas rhizosphaerae. The sequence continues at coordinate 66,753 of NZ_JBANDC010000012.1, read as the reverse complement.
TGGCTGGGTCGTGCTCGGCTTCAATACACACACTCGCCAGCTGGAAAATTACTGGCTTGCCGATCATGCCCACGGCCCGGCGGCAACCTTGCCGCTCCTGGTGATGGACATGTACGAACATTCTTACCAGATGGACTACGGCGCAGCAGCGGCCAAGTATATCGACGCCTTCTTCAAAAACATCCAGTGGGACATGGTGGCGAGCCGGATTGCCGCAGTGTAAAAAGCGTAGGCGCGACATTTGAAATAGAGGAGAAGCATCATGAAATGGATTACCCGCGAACGCCCAAAGATCGACCGCATCGCTTGTCCGTGGCTGGTGGCTCGATATATCGATCAGCAAGCGGAATTTCTTTATGTTGCGCCAGGCGATGTGTTGCGCATTGCCGGCGAAACCAGCGCGATTCCTTACGACATACCAGGCGTTGAACTGACCCATGACGGCGAGTTGTGCAGCTTCGATGCCTTCCTCAAAAAATACTGTCTTGACGACCCCGCCTTAAACCAGCTCGCACTTATCGTGCGCGGCGCCGACACCTCGCGACTCGATCTGACGCCGCAATCTGCCGGCCTATACGCCTTGTCGCTGGGATTGTCGCAAAATTTCCGCGATGACCAGGAGATGCTCAAGCACGGCATGGTGATGTATGACGCTCTCTATGCCTGGTGCAAGAATTGCCAAGGAGAGTCACACAACTGGCCGCCTAAAATGCAATGACTGGATTGAACCGTTGCGACTGAAGCCGGCACTGCTGACACATGCGGATAGCAAGATCACCAGGCGGGTCTGCCGATGCAAGCCTGGAGTCGTAAAACCGCTCGGCTGAATGACGCAACCGGATTCGATAGCCCAAATGAAATGACCTCCCATTCGGGAGGCCTTTTAGAGACGGTGCGATCCGAAAAAAGCCCGCCGTCAAGCTTTGTTTGATTGATGATTGTGACGGCGTAGAGGGCGATTAGCATGTTGATTTTGCATGAGGATTGTTGGTGAATGATTTAACTAAATTTTCAGACTCTGATCAAGGCGAATGTTGCCGCGAAGCTTCTTGCTGGGTGCTCCAATCAATGGTCGGTGTTACTGTCATAAAATAATTCCGATAATGAGGTATGCCAGGTTCGGCGGAGTAAATCCGGTTGAGTTCGGGCCTTGATGAGAAAGCAGGGAACCGATTTCAGGCGAGTCCAAATGTTTTCCTCAGGCTTGCATCGACGGGGCCGGCAGGCATGAAACGGCGCAATTTTCTCAGAAGTGAGGCCTGGCCTTTCGGAGTGTGCCGCATTCTCCAAGCACCCAAAGCGGCATCGACAATCGCGGTCGCGACACCATCTGGCTCAGGTGCGCCTTTGACATTTTTTTCAATTGCACGAAATACGTCGTCGCGCTCATCGTCATAGGCTGAAAGTTGGGAAACTGCATGAGGTGCATTGAGATCCAGACTGGTCTTGGTGAAGGAAGGCTCGACAAGCGCCACGCGGATTCCGAATTTGCGCACCTCATGATCCAAGGTCTCAGACATTCCCTCAACAGCATGCTTGGATGCTGAATAGAGCCCCATGTACGGAGCCGGCAGGAAGCCCAGCACTGAGCTGATGTTGACGATTCTTCCCGAACGTTGCTCGCGCATGTGCGGCAGTACCGCTTGTGTTGTGCGCAAAATGCCAAAGACGTTGGTATCGAACAGCGACTGGGCTTCGGGAATCGACGTTTCTTCAGTCGCTCCGAGCAGGGTCACGCCTGCACTATTGACGAGCACATCTATGCGTCCGGCCTGAGCGATGATGGTTCGGATTCCATGTTGCACTGACGCTTCGTCACGGATATCCATTTCGACCAGAACAACACCGGGTATTGACTGTGCTTTTGCAGTATTGCGTACGGTGCCGAATACTCGGCAACCACGCTTGGCAAATTTCACCGCGGCGGCACGCCCGATGCCTGACGACACGCCGGTAATAACGACAACTTCAGAATTCGACATAGCAGTTCCCTTTTGTATGGGTGAATTGGGATGAATGGCAAATCAGCTTTGCGATGGGACTGGCCTGATCTTGAACCAGATGGAATACATCGCCGGCAAGAACACGAGGGTCAGGATCGTCCCTGCCAATGTGCCGCCGATCAACGTGTAAGCGAGCGTGCCCCAGAACACCGAATGGGTAAGCGGGATGAAGGCCAAGATCGCCGCCAATGCGGTCAAGACCACTGGTCGGGAACGCTGCACGGTTGCCTCGACAACTGCATGGAATGGACTCAATCCCGCCTGTTCGTTGTGGCGGATTTGCCCGATCAGAATCAGTGTATTGCGCATCAGGATACCCGACAGTGCAATCAGGCCGACCAGCGCATTGATGCCGAATGGCTGCTGGAACAGAATCAAGGTTGGCACCACACCGATCAGGCCAAGTGGACTGGTCAAGAAGACCATGACCATTGCGGAGATCGAGCGCACCTGGAATATGATGATGAGTAGGGTTACTGCCAGCATGATGGGGAATAGCGGCAGCATTGCTTTCGTCGCTTTTCCTGACTCTTCGATGGAGCCGGCCTGCTCGATGTGGTAGCCGCCAGGCAGTTTGTCCATGATGGGCTGGAGCCGCTGGGTGATGGCTGCCGACACATCCGGCGGCTGCAAGCCATCGGCAATGTCGCCCCGTACGGTGATCGTCGGCATTCGGTCGCGACGGCGCATGATTGGTTCCTCCATGCGCACGTCGACCTTACCCACCTGCGACAGCGGGATGCGTTGCCCATTGGCGCCGGCCAGCGTGAAGTCCGCGATCTTGGCAGGGTCGAGCCGGCTGTCGCCAGCCGAACGGGCCGTGACTTGCACCGTGCGAATGTCCTCGCGGACCGCGGTGACGGGCACACCGTTCAGCAAGAATTGCAGTTGCTGCGCCACGGCGCTGGGGGTCAGCCCAACAGCCTGCAAACGATCCTGCTGTAAGGTGAAGTGCAGCATAGGCGTGCGCGTGCCCCAGTCAGCGTTGACCGTACGCATCATCGGACTGGCATCCATGGCCCGTTGCACTTCAGCCGCGATACTGCGTAGCTTGTCCTGGTCCGGTCCTGTGACCCGGTAGGCGACCGGGAACGGCGAGTAAGGGCCGAATACGAGCTGGGTGACACGCACGCGCGCCTCAGAAGCGAGGCCGTCGGCGATTGCCTTGCGTAACCGGTTTTTCAATACCTCGCGCTCATCCTGGTTGTCTGTGCGGATCACGATCTTGGCAAACGACGGATCAGGCAGTTCTGGTCCCATTGCCAAGTAGAAGCGCGGCGCGCCTTGACCAACATAGGCCGTGACGATCTTCGCTTCCGGCTGTTTAGCCAGCCATGCTTCCACCTTCTCCGTGGCGGCGCTGGTCTGGCCGATCGAGGTGCCGTAGGGCATCTGCACCTCGACCAGCACTTCGGGGCGGTCGGAGATCGGGAAGAATTGCTTCTTGACCACAGCCATTCCCAGCACGGCCACAACGAAAAGGCCCACTACAGTGCCGGCGACCAGCCACTTGCGTGCGATAACGCGCGCCAATACTTGGCGGAAGCGGTTATAACGCGGCGTATCGTAGAGTGCGTCGTGGCCGCCTTCGACTTTTTTGAGATTGGGTAGTAGCTTGACACCAAGGTAAGGTGTAAAGACCACGGCAACCACCCAAGACGCGATCAGTGCGATGCCGACAATCCAGAACATATTGCTGGTGTATTCGCCCGCAGTGGAACGGGCGAAGCCATTGGGCATGAAACCGACGGCCGTGACCAGCGTGCCGGAGAGCATTGGCGCGGCAGTATGGCTCCATGCATAGGCAGACGCGGCGATACGGTCGTAGCCTTCTTCCATCTTTACCACCATCATTTCGATGGCGATGATGGCGTCGTCCACAAGCAGGCCCAGCCCCAGGATCAGCGAACCCAGCGTGATGCGGTCGAAGTTCTTTCCGGTTGCGGCCATCACAATGAAGACTGCCGCCAGCGTCAACGGCACCGCCGCAGCAACTACGATACCCACACGCCAGCCCATGCTCACGAAACACACCAGCATGACCACCAGCAGCGCGGCGAAGAACTTGATCATGAACTCATCGACCGCCGAGCTGATATTGACGGCTTGGTCTGTGACCTTGGACAGGCCCATGCCCTGCGGCATGTCGGCGTTGATCGCACCGACCTCTTTATCCAGCGCCTTGCCCAAGTCTAATCCGTTCCAGCCATCGCGCATGACGATGCCCAACAGCAGCGCAGGTTCGCCGCCGTTGCGGATCATGAAAGTCGCCGGGTCCTCATAACCACGCTTGATCGTAGCGATGTCCGACAATTTCAATGTGCGACCTTGCGCCACGACCGGCGTATCGCGGATCTTTTGCAATTCGTCGAAAGCGCCGTCCAGGCGAATAAACACCTGCGGTCCCTTGGTTTCCACGGAGCCGGCCGGTGTGAGCGCGTTCTGGCTATTGAGTGCGGCGAATACTTCCTGTGGGCTGACGCCCAGCGTTGCCAGGCGCTCATGCGAAAACTCGACATAAATGCGCTCGGACTGCTCGCCGACGATGTTGACCTTCTTTACGCCTGGTACGTGCAGCAGCCGTTGACGCAGCGTCTCCGCGTCGCGTACAAGTAGGCGCTGTGGTTCGCCCTTGGCCTTGAGTGCGAATAGGGCAAAAGTGACGTCCGCGTATTCGTCGTTGACCATCGGCCCGATCACGCCAGGCGGAAGGTTGTTTGCCTCATCGCTGATTTTCTTTCGGGCTTGGTAAAACTCTCCCTGGACCTCCGAAGGCGGCGTACTGTCGAGCAAGGTCAAGGTGGTGAAGGCCAAGCCAGGTCTTGTGTAGGTCTCGGTACGTTCATACCAGCGCAGCTCCTGCATGCGCTTTTCGATCTTCTCGGCGACTTGGTCCTGCATTTCCTGTGCAGTGGCGCCTGGCCAAGCAGTAACGATGGTCATCACTTTGACCGTGAATGCGGGGTCTTCCGCCCGTCCAAGTTTGAAGAAGGAGATGAGCCCGGCCAACGAGATCAGGCAGATCAGAAACAAGGTGACGGAGCGCTCGCGCACGGCGAGCGCCGACAGGTTGAAGCGACCTTCGCTCATGGCCGCACTCCCACGGTTGCAGCGGTAGCCTGGTCAGCCACCCGGACCTGCTCGCCTTCGTGCAGCAGATGAGTGCCGAGTGCGACTATCCGGTCACCTGGCTTGAGTTGACCTGCAATGTGCGCGCCGTCGTCGTCCAGTCGCTGGACCGCGACCGCCCGCCAGGAAACCTTTGTTGGCTTGCCTTCGATGACCCAGACTCCCGCCCCCTTGCCCGCGTCGAACAGCGAGCCAATCGGTACCCGCAAGCCGCCTTGCTCAGCAGGACGTGCGTCCGGAATCTGAACGGTGACCGTTGCGCCTAATGGGGCGCTGGACATCTCCCCATCCAGCACATACCGCGCCTCGAAGGTGCGGGTTAGTCGGTCTGCGGCATCCGAGAGCTGCCTGAGTTTGGTTGGAACGGTAACGCCCTCTTTGCCAAAGAGCGTGGCTTGGCCGACTGAACCGATGGCAGGGCGCAAGGTTTCCGGCAATTGGATGACGGCCTCGCGGCGTCCGGCATGGGCCACACGCACCACGATTTGGCCCGCGTTGACGACTTGGCCGGGTTCGACCAGCGTTTCCATGATGATGCCATCGGAATCTGCCGCCAGCTCCGTGTATCGGCTCGCGTTGCGAGCAACTTCGGCTTGGGCTTCGGTTGCATTGAGTTGAGCTTTGGCAGTATCTGCCGCAGCCTTGACTTGGTCGTAGGCTGAAGCCGATATCGCGCCTGTTCCGCGCAGGTCGCGGTAGCGGGCTTCATCGTCCGCCGTTTGCTGCGCCCGTGCTCGCGCCGCGGCGACCGCTTCCTGCTGAGCATGCGCGGCAAGCTTCAGATCGACAGGGTCGATGCGCATGAGCGGTTGCCCACGCTTAACGGTTTGTCCCGCGTCCACAAGCCGCTCCAATACCTTGCCAGAGACCCGGAAACCAAGATCGCTTTGTACCCGAGCGGCTACGGTTCCGGTGAACGTACGTGATGCGGCGACCGCGCCCTGAATGGTAGCCGCACGTACCAACGGCGCTTCGGTACGTGGATCGGCTTGCGGTTTTTCGCCACAAGCGACCAGTGCAAACGGCAATGTAGATAGGGCGGCAGAGAAAACGAGGCGGCGGAGCATAGAAATCCCATAAAGAGCTAAACAGGATTTCTATTTTGAGACTAGTGACCAATTATGTCAATGGTCACGGAAATATTTGGCATTTATGGGGATAAACTACGCAACACCAGATTAGATAGTTGCGCCGGAGCATCATCCGCCGAATCAAAGCTATGCTGCAAAAGCAGCGGATTGAGATAGGGGCGAATGACCAAGTAAATCGCCGTCGCCGTTTCATCGAGCGGCGTTTTGCGCTCAAACTCCTCTGTCTCGCGCCCCTGGCGCAGAATGTCCTGCAACATTGCCTTGACGCGTTCCTCATAGGTACGTACCGCCTCCCAATGTTCGGTGGCGGCTGAGGCTGCAATGTCATAGAGCTTGCGATCTTCAAAAAACAGGCGAACGCTTGACTCGACGCCCGTCTTGAACATGCGTCGAAGTTTCTCTGGTGGGCGGTCGACTCCGTCGACGGCTGTTCTGACATCCGTTTCGATCTCGTGCAGGCAATTTGCGCAAATCAGTTCGCCAATGGCCTGCTTGGACTCGAAGAACTTATAAATATAGGCTTTGGAAAAGCCAATAGCCTTGGCAAGATCAGAGACGGTGGTCTTTTCGTAGCCGTACAGGCGGAAGTGCTCGGTAGCCGCGACAACAATTTGATCTCGCACTTCGTGATCGACTGGGCCTCGGGCTGCGCCCGGATAAGTGGTTGCTTTGCTCATATTCAACAGCTTACCTCTTCTGTTCGATTTGCACAACGAGTGACGATTTCGTGATATAGTCACTGCACAATTTTTCCCTTTTACGTCGCGGAAGATACCTATGCTACTTAAACCCACTCTCTTCATGTTAGTCATCGCCAGTCTTTCAGCGGGTTGCGCTGTCGGGCCAGATTACATTCGGCCTGACACGCCCATGCCGGATCGCTACCTTGGTCAAACGGCAGTTGAGCAACGGCATGCCAACGTCACCGCCGATTTCACCGTGTGGTGGGGAAGCTTTGGCGATCCACAATTGAGCCACTTCGTAACGCTTGCGCTGGAGCAGAATTTGGATCTTGCGCAAGCATCCGCGCGCGTCGCTCAGGCGCGCGCAGGACTCGGGGCCGCGAATGCCGCGCTGCTACCTTCCGGCAACATCAATGCCCAGGGGGCGCGAGCCTATCAATCGGTTGAAACGCCATTGGGGCAAGTCTTGAATTCAAGGCCCAATTTTGATCGTTACGGCAACGCCTATGAGGCCAACCTCGGCGCAAGCTGGGAGCTGGACGTATTCGGTGGCGTGCGTCGCGGACGGGAGGCAGCACTGGCCGAGTATCAGGCTTCGGAGGCTGGCGCGGCGGCGACACGATTGGCGGTGGCGGCGCAGACAGCTGACATCTACATCAGTATACGTGGACTGCAAACTCGCCTAGACGTTGCTCGCAGGCAGGTACAGACGCAACAGGAACTGCTCTCAACGATCAATCTGCTTTATGGCAAGGGATTGGCCGCCGAACTTCAAGTGCGGCAGGTCGAGGGGGCGCTCGCCCAAGTGCGGGCATCGGTACCGGTCCTCGAAGCAGGGCTGGATACAGCCATGAATGCGCTGGACGTGATGCTGGGCACATCGCCCGGTACACACCGGAAGGAGCTGGCAAATGCTAGCGTTATTCCGGTCGCCCCACAGATCGCGTCAACCGGATCGCCAGGTGATTTGCTCAGGCGTCGGCCCGATCTGATCGTGGCTGAACGCCGTCTGGCTGCGTCGAACGCTCGCATCGGCATGGCAATCGCCGAGTATTACCCCAAGCTCTCCTTTAGCGGACTGATCGGCAGCGCGACATCTTTATCTAGCGGCAACCTGTTCACCGGCGGCGCAAGTCAAGCCGCCGGCGTGCTGGGCCTTCGCTGGCGTCTGTTCGACTTCGGCCGCATCAACGCGCAGATTGACCTAGCCAAAGGCCAGGAAGCCGAGGCGCTGGCCGGTTATCGACTCGCCGTGCTGCGTGCTACCGAAGACGTGGAAAATGCGTTCTCGGCCTTGGTAAAACGCGAGGATCAGGCAGGCATACTCGATCAGGGTGTGGATTCACTCAATCGAGCGAGGGGGGCCTCGTTTGCGGCATATCAGAAAGGGGTCGTCAGCCTTATCGAAGTCCTGCAAGCCGACGAGAATTTGCTACGTGCCTCCGATATGCGAGCGCAAGCGCAAACCGAATCCGCTCGCGCTGCAGTCGCGGCGTTCAAGGCGCTCGGCGGAGGTTGGCAACCCCAGGAATCCGAAGTGGTAGCAATTAGATAGTGCAGTACGCGCTAACGCAATCGAAGGAAAGCGTATGGGATTTCGCCGCCTGCGCTGCTTTGTCGCCGCCGCTGAAGAGTTACGCTTCACCCATGCCGCTGGGCGCCTGCACATCGAGCAGCGCCGTTGTCGCGAGCTATCGAGGAACTGGAATACCACTTGACCGCGCGGTTGATCAGGTCGGGAATGGGCAGAGCTGCAAGTAGAGGAACATTCCTACATCAGAGTCGGAATCTCCTGATATCTATCTGTTCGAGATCTCATTATCCTGACTACGACGCGATGATCATCCGAATAGCTGAGGCAGTTCAGAAAATCCGTAGATTCTTGCTGCTACAAAATAATATAAGCCTCTACCGACGAGGAAAATACTGCTCTTTCGGACATTTTGTTTTTTCGGGAAATCCATGCCAGATCTGATGAGGCAGCTTTACATAACGATCTTCACCGGTTTGATACTAAGTGCGTGCGACGGTGGAGATGCACGAACAATGAAAACAGACATAAGCAATACTTCAAGCGATGTGGGCATTCGCACCACTCCGACCGGCACTGGCACCAATCCAACAAATATGGTCGTCCCCTCTTCGGAATCCGACCCATTGCTTCACCCCGAACCATAGCGGCTCAAATTTCAGAAAATTGTGTCTGTATGTTTTTCTATTTTCGGAGTCTGAATGGCCATTTGGGGACGTCTGTCGGATTTTTCGTTACATGCTGTACTTACCAGTCTTAGAGAGTATCGCTCCGGCATCATTCACATCGATGCGGGAGATGGCAATCAGTATTGTTTGCACGTTTCAGAACAAGCATTAACCGCTCTGCAAATAAATGCGGACAATTTCAGTTGTCCAGAGCAGGTAAAAGCCGTGATGGCCAAATTGTTTTCCTCCTCCACCGGTACATTTCGTTATCTGTCGGCTCATACCTCGCCGCTGCGTAGAGATTTTCAGCTGGATCTAAATGATCTGGACAATACAGGCAATATCTCGTCGCAGGAAGAAATCTCATCTCAAAAACCACCCCTGCTGTCCGTTTTTGAACATCGCGGCATGAAAAAACTATTGCCGCATGCCGATACGCGTTTTACCTTAAATCTGAAGGACCAGGTGATGGATAACTATGTACTACAACGATTCCTGGATCGCAGCACGGCGCAGTTGATGACTGGTGTCAGCGCTTCAGAGCTGGCTAAGCTGCTGAACGAAGACGTTGAAAAAATACGTTTCTATTTTTACCGATTAATACAGATGACTGTGATTATCCCTACTTGCTCTTAATTGTTGACGGGCCCTAAGCCCATCTGCCCTCCATCCATTCTTACCACGAGTAACCTACCCCAGCATTGATCAAGGTATGGCTGCCGGAAATGGTGCTGATTCCGAATTTAGCAACCGTATCGCGCCTCATATGAGCGCTGGCGCCGATTGCCAGCGCCGCATAACCAGCGTAACTTCCAATGCCTGCACCCAGCGAGAAGGTCTTGTCCGCCTCTACTTGCGGTAGAGCGGCAAGCGCTCCGGCCATCGCCACCCCGCTATAGGCCAGGCGCTGGACATCGCCGACTTGCGATGTGACCTGCCGCAACTGCGAAACGTTGACCGCATCAGTCGAATTGACGCCAGCAGCAACATTCGTGATGCGGCGCTCGCTGCCCGGAGAGCCAACCGACACCGTATTAGCCTGATCTGCGATCGAATTCGCGCCCAGCGCCACCGAGTTGTTGCCCGTCGCCTGTGTTCCGGCGCCCAGTGCCACCGCGTCATTACCCGAGGCCAGCGCATTGCTACCCAGCGCTACCGTCGGATCGCCCGTCGCCCGCGCGTTGTAGCCAATTGCCACCGAGCCGGCTTGCGAAGCCAGGGCCCGGAAGCCCACTGCCGTGGCGTTGGTGCCGGTCGCCCGTGCATTCGAGCCAAGAGCCGTCGCGCCATCCTTGGTCGCCTGAGCGCACAGTCCAGAACCAGTGGCGTCCACGCCATTAACACTGGTGCAAGTAGCGGCGTTTACATTCCCGATGACCGTGCCGCTTGTGCCGCGCGTCTGCACCGTACCATCGCTATTAGCGCCGCCTATGGTCGTTGCGCCGATGGTTGCGCCCTTGCCGGCGGCGGCACTTGCCCCATCTACCAATGGTTTCAGCGATGTCGACAAAGAGGCTGCATCGGTAGCGATGCCCTGCAAGCCTGAGGAGAGCGAAGTCACCTGGCTAAAACTGGTCGACAAGGATGAAAGCCCGGTCGACAGGGAAGCAATACCGGTCGAAGCCGAGGTAGACAACGATGTCGCGTTGCTGTTGGTCGTCGACAGGCCGGTGGACAGTGACGTGACGTTCGACATATTGCTCGAGAGGCCAATCGACAGTGAATTGATGCTGCTGGTATTGGTCGACAAGCCAGTTGCGGTGGAGCCCGACAATGAACTTACATTGCTGTTTGTCGTGCTTAAGCCGGTCGAAGTCGAGGTCGACAGCGACGCAATGCTGGACAAGGTCGACGTCGATAAGGATGCCAATTGACCGACATTCACTGCATCTGTGCTTGTAGTACCTGCCGCCAGATTCGTAATTTTCTGACCGCTGTTATTGATGCCGTTGGTGGTGGCCGAGCCAGTTACGGTGAGTGCCCCGGTAGTAATCCCAGTTGAGAGTGAATTGATCGTCGTGCTGAGACCTGTCGACAGCGATGCAACTCCGCTTTGAGTAATGCTGATACCAGTGGATACGGAGGTGGACAGCGAGTTGATACCGCTTGTTGCTGTGCTAAGACCAGTCGACGCCGAGGTCGATAGCGAAGTCACATTGCTTCTGGTCGTACTTAGGCCCGTCGACAGCGAAGTCACATTACTACTTGCAGTGCTCAGGCCAGTCGAAGTGGAGATGGACAAGGAGTTCAACTGGCTGACATTGACGGCATCTCCGTTCGCGGTACCCGCGGCCACGCTTGTCAGTTTTTGGTTTGCAAGGTCCAATCCGTTAATCACAGATCCCGTGCTATTCACGTTGATCTTCCCGCCAACGGAAATATTTGTAGACTCTCCGGCGCTAGCGCCGGATTGGTAAAAGAGAACATGGTTAGTCTGCGTCGTTGCAGTACTGCGATCGCAGTTTGAAGTTGTTCCACCCGTAGTTCCCCCATCTGTAACGTGGGCGCAAGTGGAGTCGCCATTATCGTTGACATAGATTCCCCCACCCGCGTACGCAACGCCGGATAACACCGTCCCGCCCAATACAAGCGATGCAGCCACTGCTGTGGCAGTTTTTGTGCTGCTTCGTTTGCCACGCGCGTTGGTGTTTTCGGAGACAGCAATCCAGGTGCCAAGCGTTTCGTTGTAAACGGTGCGGTAGGTTCTATTCATGATTGGTCTTATATAAAGTGACTGTAATTTGCAGTAATGGACTACTTGATGACGTGAATAAAACGGAAAATTAAGCGAGAGGCTGGTAGCAAATGGCCGTGAGCAAGGGCTCCGCATTGCCTGAGGAAAACGCCATGCTTAGTGCAGTAACAAAGCCAGGCCGGCAAGAGTGATTATTTTTTGTGCGACTTCAAAAATCGCATTGGAGCTTGGCGCAAGCTTGGCGCCATGTCTGGTCCCGTGAAAGATGCCACCTTGAACGGTCACTCAGCGCAAGGGTAAACACTGTGCGGCGGCAGGGATATCAGGGGATCTTGATATTTGCGCGGGATTTGCGAAGTGCCTTGTCAGGAATTCCCTATGCGGCATCCGTTGTTTGCCTCGCCTGCTTATCTGGCACGTCATGGTGTGCCGCGCACGCCTCGAGATTTGAAACAGCACCAGATCATCAACAGGCGCTTCCTCAACGGTTCGTATTCGAAATGGTCATTTCGCAGCACGGATGGGAGCGTTGAAACATTCGAACCGGAAGCATCAGCGGTGACGCGCTCGCCCCCGAAACGTTGGCGCAGGCAGCTTTGTCAGGCCTCGGAATTGCTCAGGTAGGCGTTCACCATGCCTGGCCTCATCTGCGCGCAGGAACGTTGAAAGTCGTACTCAATGACTGTCATCATCCGGGCGGCTATGAAATGCTGCTTCAATACCCGCATCGGGCGTTGTTGGCGCCGCGCGTACACGCTGTGATTAATTATTTGTTGGAAGTATTCAGCAAAGATGACTTCTTGCATGTGCCATTGAAGAAACTGCAGTCGTACGTTGCGTGAACACTGGTCGAATTTGCGTTATGCCAGCAGCCCATTGGCGGACTCGATGAAATTTAGCAGGCGTTTTTTCGTCGCTTACAGGGATGCCCTTCCTGAGCCTGCCATTCCTTGACCAATTGCCGGCGAGTGCCGGGATAGTGCTCATCCAAAAAATCTACCGTCACAATGCAGTCGGCACGAAAGCGACGAAAATCGCCAAGCGACTCGCACCAGGCAGCAATGGACCATCGTGACTCCACGAAACCGAGCATGATCGGCCAGATCGTTTGCTCCAGCCCGGGTCCGTTTTCTTCTCTATACACGATGTGCATTTTGCGCTGTTCGCGTAGCATCTGTCGAACCCGCGCCAGATCAACCCCCGTATTTTCGCTTTGCCGGCTGATATACAGCGTATTGTCATCCAGCGCTCGCCGCATTTCTGACGGAAGCACTGCATCGATTTTTGCAATCGCGTTCAGCATGGCATGCGCCAGGGCATCATCCGTTTGGCGGCTGACCCATTGGGCGCCGGCCGCAAGTGCATGAATTTCTTCTGCTGTGAAGGACAGCGGCGGCAGAAGGAAGCCTGGTCGGAGTATGTAACCGATACCCGGCTCGCCATTGATATCAGCACCTAATGCTTGCAGTGTCGCAATGTCGCGACGGATGGTGCGTAGCGATACGCCAACCTCGCGTGCAAGTACTTCACCGGACACCGTTCCACGGTGCCGGCGAAGAACTTGCAAAAGATCGAATAACCGATGACTTCGCGACATGCTCAATCCATTACGACGAGGCACTTTCCACCGAGCTTAAGACCCGCTTCAAGCTCGGTGATCAATTGGATCGCGTCCCCCAAAGGTACGACTCTGGCGATCGGCAGTCGAAATTTTCCTTTTCTTGCGGCATCGGCAAGGCTATCAAGAATGTCGGGCCTCGGTGTGCCGACAATCGGCTTCAGTCGGCGGTTAAAGATCGAACGGATGAACTTGCCCGGGGTTGGATTGAGGTCGAGGAACACGCCATCCTTTTTCAGCAGGCTGAGTCCTATCTCGGTGGTCATCGTGGCGGCTGTGTCGTACACCACATCGAAACGTTCACTGATCGCCGACAAATCGGTGGCTCGATAGTCAAAGACGGTTTGAACGCCGAGCGAGCGTATCCTTTCCATCGACCCTGCGCTGCAGCTGCCTGCAACCGAGGCTCCGAGCATACGCGCTATCTGCACGGTCGCTTCGCCTACTGCACCAGCGCAGCCATTGACGAAAACGTGTTGGCCAGCGCTCAGTTTCGCCTTATCTACCAAACCGTTCCAGGCTGTTATACCCGGAGTGCCGATGCAAGCCGCGTCCTCGAAAGAAACTTCGTCGGACTTCTTTGCCAAGAAGGCTTCTTTGGTCACCACAGTCTGGCCCAGGGCGCCGCTCTCCTTGAAACGGGCCAGACCGAACACGGCATCCCCCGGACGAAAGCGCGTTACGCCTGGACCGATCGCGGTCACCACCCCAGAGAAATCCATGCCCATCGCGCGGGGGAAGGCATTTCCCGTAACAATCTTCATCTGGCCGTTGCGTAGCTTCCAGTCGATTGGGTTGATGGCTGCAAATTTGACCTTAACGGCCACTTCGCCTTTACCCGGCGTGGCCACTTCGAAGTCGTCGAGCCGCATCAGTTCCGGGCCGCCGTACTTGTTATATTGGATACGTTTCATGGCAGGCCATATCCCTCTGGTGCAGCGAGGCAAAACCGGGGGGTTTGCTGAGCAGAGCCCTTCGTATTAGTAGTCATGGATGGTTCTCTTTTGTTGTGTCGGAAAACGCAGTCTAGTTCACCATGGTGCCAATTTCTGGCACCATGGTTCACCGCTTCTGCCTTTCTGCGTAGGGAGAAAGGCCGTCAGGCACCATTCATGCGCTCGAACAAGGCTTCGCCCATCTTACGCGCACCTGCAGACAAGCCGACCAGCACTTCGTCCTGATCGTTTTCTAACTGGATAAGAGCGTCGATAGCGAACTCGTCAGCGGACATCATCTGCTGGCTGGCGACACCTCCGCTCCTGGTTCCTCCACCCAGTCCGGTGTCAACGATGGGTGGCGCCATTTCCACGACCTTGACGCTCGTCGCTTTGAGCTGGTGACGCAGGGTAAGCGTGAAGGAATGCATCGCTGCCTTGGTCGCACAGTAGACGGGAACATCGGCCATTGGTGCAAATGCCAGGCCTGAGGTAACGTTGATGATCGCAGCTTGGGATTGTCTCTTCAGCAATGGCAGCAACTCGCCGATGAGCCGCACTGGCGCGGTGAAATTGGTAGCCACCTCTTGCTCGAGGCATTCCAGCGCGTCCGCCTCTGCGAACAACCGGCGGTATTGCACTCCCGCGTTGTTGATGACCATGTTGAATCCGGGGTATTCGGTGTTTAGCCAGCTCACCATCGACTGGCGACTTGCTTGATCAGTAATGTCGCAGACGCGGGTGACCAAGCCGGGCATCTGGGCTCGCGCTTTCAGCAACGCTTCCTCGCTGCGGCCGCAGATGATGACGCGATTGCCGCGTTTGGAAAGTTGCCGTGCCAGTTCTAAGCCGATGCCGGCGGCGCCGCCCGTAATAAGAATGGTGTTTGCTGTTAGGTTCATGTCGACTATCCTTCTTGTTTGAAAAATGAGAAGGTGTGCCGACGAAAGACTTTGGGAATCCAGCGGGCACACCTAGACGACCGGCAAGCCGGCGCAGGTGTCGCGGATACCCTGTAAGGGAAAAGCTGCCGCCCTGTTGGACGGTGACCGGGCTACCATCTGGTCTGCGCTCTTTCGACGGTAGCTTTATAGCGTAAACGGCACCCATTGACAATGCCTCCCAATCGCTTCCGGGCAGACAGCTGCCCGTTGACGCAGTGCGGTTTTTGCGTTTAGTCGGCGATTGGATCCATGCTTTTCGGCAGTTGTTCAACGAGTGCATCCACCGCCAGCCGCAAGCGCAACGGCATGTGAGCCACACTAGGCCAGAGGGCGTAACAGTCCACCGCGGCACCGGGTTGGTCGTCCAATACGCTCACCAATTGCCCCCTGCGCAGGCGCTCCCGGACCAGCCATTCGGGTAGCCAGGCTAGGCCTAGGCCAACCGTGGCTGCGTCCGCAATGGCCTCCAGGTCATCTAGTTGCAGGCGGGAGTTCAGTGGCGTATTCACAATGCGGCCGGTCGCATCGGGCAACTGCCAGACATTAATGCGATCGGCACGGCGGTAAAGCAAGATACTATGCGCGGCCAGTTCGGTCGTGCTCTGCGGACGCCCATGTGCAGCGAGGTAGGCCGGCGACGCGCACACCAGCTTGCGCTGCACCCCCAGCTTGCGCGCCCGCAGGCCTTCGCTCTCGGTCCCAAGTAAGCCGCTGCGGATGGCGAGATCAAAGCCTTCAGCCAGCACATCCACAGTACGGTCGCTGAAACTCAAATGCAGGTCAAGCGATGGATGCTGCCGCGCCAGATTCAGCAAGATGGGTGCGATGCAGTGGCGACCGAACAGCACAGGCATGGAGACGCGCAGCCGCCCCGTCATTTCGTGCCGGCCGGACGCCATCTGTGCCTCCGCCGCTTGCAGCTCAGCCTGCGCTCGAGCGCAGTGCTCGTAGTAGATCTGGCCATCGTCGGTCAGGCTCTGTACCCGCGTCGTGCGATGGAACAGCCGGGTGGCCAAACGCGCCTCCAGTCGGGCCATCGCCTTGCCTACCGCCGAGCGCGTCAGCCCCAGGTGCTCCGCCGCGCTGGTGAAGCCGCCCAAGCGTACCACTTCCAGAAACACAGTGACCCCATCGAAACGTTCCTGCCGCTCGGGAACCGCGCTCATCAAAGCTATTGGGGAATCCAGTTCCTTCGCCATTGGAATATCTTTCTACATTGGATCGTATTTTTCAACTTTATCATACGATTACTTGCTGTAGTGGGAATTCAGGGCGACAAACCAGAAAATTTTGGACAGGAAAACTACATGCTGATTTCAATTGTTTACGACAGCGGCTGGGGCCATACCGCCAGGCAGGCGCAAAGCGTAGCCGAGGGCGTGCGCCGGGTGGCAGACGCCGAGGCACGACTGATTCCAGTGGCGGAAGGTGCTATCCCCTGGGACGTGTTTGCGGCCAGCGATGCCATCGTCTTCGGTTCGCCGACGTACAACGGCGCTCCCAGCGCGCGCTTCAAGCAGTTTTGCGAAGACTCGACCAAGCCGGTCTGGAGCGAGATGAAATGGCGTGACAAGGTGGCCGCCGGTTTCACCAACTCGGGCGCGCAAAACGGCGACAAGCTGCACTCGCTGATCTCGATGGCGCTGTTTGCGGCGCAGCACGGCATGTTGTGGGTCGGGCTCGATCTGATGCCCGGCAACGATAGCAGTCGTGGCAGCGTGCATGACCTCAATCGCCTGGGCAGCTGGTTGGGCGCGATGGCGCAATCCAATGGCGACCAGGGACCGGATGACACCCCCATCAAGAGCGACCTCGACACCGCTGCCTACCTTGGGCAGCGCGTGGCGGAGACCGTGCGCCGACTTCAAGCCGTTTGACCCATTTTTTTGACCAAGGAGCCTCATATGAAACTGCTTTGCCTCGACATCCCGCAGCCAGGTGCTAGCCTGGAAAAATACCAACCACATATGCTGGACGAACTCCGTCACACCTGGCAGTTGTACAAGGGCGGTATCGTGCGCGACATCTATTTTCGCCAGGATCGCCCCGGCGTCGCCATCATCGCCGAGTGCGAATCGGTTGAAGCCGCGAGGCAAGTCTTGGGCGAGTTTCCGCTGGCCAAGGCTGGGCTGATTGGCTGGGACGTCATCCCACTTGGCCCTTTCCACTGGGAAGCGCTCTTCGCGCCTGGCAACAACTGACACTTGCAAGTCGTCGGTCTGTATGCCCGACGACTTGCGAAGCAGGCCTCCAAGCCTTTATGGCCCCTTCAAACAGGAATCCACCATCATGACCAAGCAAGCTTCTGAACTCAAGCCGATCCTTTTCGTCGTCACCAGCAATGCAGTAAAGGGAGCGACGGGTATTCCGACCGGTTTTAACCTGGCCGAAATTACTCATCCGCTGGAAAAATTACAAGCAGCAGGCCTTCAGGTGGAATACGCCTCGCCCTTGGGCGGCGCCGCGCCGCTGGACGGGCTGGAAGACATGAACGATCCGGTCATTGCCCATTATTGGGCCGATGCCGATTTCCGCCACGCCATCGCTCACACGCTGTGCCTGGATGATGTCGATCCTTCGCGCTATTCGGCGATCTTCTTTGCGGGCGGTCACGGCACGATGTGGGACTTCCCCGACAGCGTCGCCGCGCAAAAAGCCATTCGCGAAATCGATGCGGCAGGAGGTATCGTCTCGGCGGTGTGCCATGGCCCGGCGGCCCTGGTCAACGCGCGCCGTGCCGATGGCAGCCTGCTGGTGGCAAACAAGCGAGTGGCAGCCTTTACCGACGGCGAGGAAGAGGAAGTGCAATCCACGCACGTTGTGCCTTTTCTGCTGGCGTCCACGCTTAACGAACGCGGTGCACACCACCAGAACGCCGCCAACTGGGCCGACAACGTGGTCGTCGATGGCCGCCTCATCACCGGACAGAATCCGCAGTCCGCTGCGAGCCTGGGCGAAGCGCTGCGCGACGCCTTATTGGCGTGATCAGCCACTGACACGAGAAAGAGAATATCGTGAAACTGATCTGCGTCGAAGAGCACGTACTCGATCCCGCCATCGGAGCGGCCACGCAGGGCCTAGTCCGCGCCGAGGCCCCCTACCTTCCCGACTGGGGCAGCCGCGTGGTCGATGGTCGGCAAGTTGTCGATCCCAGCCGTCCGCATGTCATCGCACCCAGCGAGTCCGCCCGCAAAGCCTTCGCAACGGGCGAACCGCGCCTGGCCGACATGGACGCGGCAAGCATTGACATGCAGGTGCTCTCCTATGGCGGCTTTCCTCAGTTGCTGCCTGTCGCGCAATCCATCGACCTGAATCGTGCCGCCAACGACAGACTGGCGCTGGCAGCGCAGGCCCATCCTGCCCGCTTCGCCGGCTTCGCCACCCGCCTTGGCAAGCGCCGGAGGCAGCCGCCCGCGAACTGGAGCGGGCGGTGAAACAGTTGGGCCTCAAAGGTGCGCTCATCAATGGCCGTCCCGGCGGCACCTTCCTGGACGATCCGCGCTACGCGCCCGTCCTCGCCGCTCTCGACGAACTGAAGGTGCCGCTATATGTCCACCCCGGCCTGCCGCTGCCCGCCGTGCAAGCGCCGTACTATGGCGGCTTCGAGCGCGAACTCAGCGCACGGCTTGCCATGTTTGCCTGGGGCTGGCACAACGAAGCAGGTATCCAGGTTGTTCGCATGCTGCTCGCAGGCGTGTTCGACCGCTATCCCGGACTGCAGCTTATCAGCGGCCATTGGGGTGAGATGGTGCCGTTCTTCCTGCAAAGGCTGGAAGACTCGATTCCGCAAGAAGCCTCCGGCCTCCAGCGTCCGATCGTGCAGACCTATCGCGAGCATGTGTACGTATCGCCCAGCGGCATGCTCACGCTGCCGCACTTCCAGTTCATACACGCACTGATGGGAGCGGAGCGCATTCTGTACTCTGTCGACTACCCCTATCAGAGTCTGGACGGCGCGCGGGCCTTCATCGAGCGCCTGCCTGTCAGCGACATCGACAAGGCCCTCATCGCCCACGGCAACGCTGAACGGCTGTTGCATTTGTAATCTGACATCGAGAAGGAACCAGCATGACACAAGGAATCGACAATAAAGTGGTCGTCATCACCGGCGGCAGCAGTGGTCTGGGCGCGGAAACAGCGCGTCATTTGACACGGGCCGGCGCCAAGGTCGTGCTGGGGGCGCGGCGCTTGGATCGCCTGCACGCGCTCGCGGAAGAGCTCGGCCTGGGTGCCGAGAGCGTCGTGCAAACCGACGTCACCGATCACGCACAAGTTCAGGTGCTCGTGAACCGCGCCGTGGACTTGCATGGTCGCATCGATGTGATGCTTAACAACGCGGGAGTGATGCCGCTCTCGCCGTTGGAGATGCAGCGCATCGAGGAGTGGAACCAGACCATCGACGTGAACATCAAGGGCGTATTGTATGGAATCGCTGCCGCACTTCCTCACATGCAAACACAAAAGAGCGGGCAAATCATTAACGTCTCATCGGTGGCTGGTCACGTGGTAAGCGTCGGCGGCGTGGTGTACAGCGCCAGCAAGTTCGCTGTGCGCGCGATTGCTGAAGGACTGCGCAAAGAGGTCAAGCCCTACAACATCCGCTCTACCATCCTCTCACCGGGGGCGGTGGATACCGAGTTACCTTCTTCTACCAAGGCCGAAGGCATGGCGCAGGTCATGCAGGCGTTCTACGAGCGCAACGCCATTCCCGCCAGCAGCTTCGCGCGCTGCGTGCTGTTTGCCATCAGCCAACCAGAAGAGGTAGATATCAATGAAATCCTCTTCCGTCCTACACATCAGGAATTCTGAAGCTTCAGGTATGGTGACGCCGTTGGCGTCGGGTGCATGGTCGACTCCTGTCGGCATTGCTTGACTTGTGAGAGTGGACACGAGCAGCCAAAAGAAAAAAGCGCTTAATAATCAAATTATCTATTTGATTATTAAGCGCTTTTTTCTTGCTCTCCCAGATAATTATCTGAGCAGCTGACTCTTTGGCGGAGACGGGGATTCGAATTATCCTCCACAACCATTTAAAATAAAAGAATTTGAATTTAAAAAATAATTTATACCGTTACTAATACCGTCAAAAAAATTTCTCATTTCCTCGCGTGCCAACTAAAAAATCAAATAGGAGAGAATATAGTGATGAAATTACTATTCTGCTTGAGAGTTTTTTAGACGCGATACCCGCACGGCTCGGCGGAAATTCTTTGTCACGAAATTTCAGGAACGGCTTCTGGAATGGAGGAATCATGTTCTCGCGCCGAACTAGCCCTTCGAAAATTGAAACGATATCTGTGAATCGCACAACTCAACCAGACCGCATAGTTCCCTTGGCTACGCCACGCCAATCGAATTTGCGACCAAACATCAATTTGTAACCACCGATCCTACTGAGCTGTGTTACTAATTTCGAAGAGCAGGTCAATTCGTGGCGCCCTACTGAATTGGAATCTCAGTAATGTCATGACCAAAAAATTTTGGAAACCAATCCCTCTGTATATCACCGGCCCATGCGTCAATGCGGGCTTGGTAGACTGAGTCGTTTTCCGATGTCATTCTATAGGGCCGGGGATTGGGTAAATCGGATGCTTGTATTCCGTCGAAAGTACGAATAATGGGACCCCGCCGGTCATCCATAAAAACAATTCCTTTAATATGATATTTGCCCGCTGTTAGTGGCCCGTCGACGAGAATTTCTCCAGGATTTAAAAAAGCCGCCTTGACATTTTTACCTGCTGGAATTTCAACAATAACGCCGTATGGGACCGTACTACCCTTGCCCGTAAGGAAACGAGAGTCATTCCCCAATGAAATACCAACCGTTTCCGGTAAATGGGGAGCCGTGGGTAACCAGCGTGTTGGCTGACTATTACCCATCGTGAAGGTGGGAATATCAGCGACTCCTTCGGATTTGAGTATGCCGCTCCTCTTCAATTCATCCATACTAAAATGGTTGGTTGAAAATCCCCGATAAACTTTCGCTGTAATGTCTTTTCTAGCTTTCGCAAAATCTAGGAATGCAGTTTCTCCTACTGGACTTTTAAATGTAGCGATTCTCTGCGCATTGATGTCAAATAATTGTTTCGACACCATCAAATTTGGATCGTCGTTCACCACATACATCGTCGGGTAAGCGCTGTTTTCGGTCAACTTCAATTTGCTGGAATCAGCTAGCTTTACTATCGTAGTCTTTTCGAACCATCCGCCGCCCGCGACCCCTCTTCGCGTCCACACTCCAGCCTCGTTCTCCCTAGCGATGATTCCACTGCTAACTAGCTTCGATGAGTCATTTGGGTCTCGTATCCACAACAGGTAATACCCGTCCGCAGTATCGGGGTTTTTTGCGACAAAATATTTTTTCCCATTAAAGTTAATTCCCTTTCCATTGGACGGTGGTTGCAAGGAAAGGGGGCTCTGCTCTATTTCATTCGTCTGAATAAAGTTATCCTCCGGGTCGGTAACAGTTGGCGGTTGTGTTGGATTTTCTTGAGGTTTGGGGTCACCACCACCCTCTGCTGGCGTTCCATCTGAAACCTGAGGATTCTTGGGCAATTTTATGAGTTCAAATTCACCAATCTCTGGATTGGATGTCCATCTGTAATCATCGGCAGCGGGGGACGTCAATACTGAAGGTGTCTCGCCTAATGCTGACTCTGCCACACCTGGCGCTAAGTCGTGCGCAAGCTGCAGACTCGAAAGAATTGCTGCAGCATTACCCCCAATACGATCGTTCGCCGTCATACCATAAATGCCATCGTGCGCGCCGAAGACAACATTACCAACATTGCCGGCAACGGGCACGTAGCCGAAGGTATTATCCCAAATGCCCTTTGCCGATTTCCAGCTTTGCTGAGAATGTCCAAATACCTGAGTTTGATCGGACCATACAGCATTTTTTGCGCGAACAACTTGGAACTGAGATGCAATACTGTCCTTATAGTCACCACCTGTTGCTAGGTTGCCATATTTCAATTGATAATCGCTACCTCGCGATCTGGTGTAATTAAATGTCTCTCTAACCGGAATTTCTTGATCTGAGACGAGACTGGAATATCCTTCGTAAGTAGCTCCATTTCCTTTAATCAAATTTTCAAGAACATCCCCCGCTTTTGGCCAATGAGCATCTTTTCCTCCTTGCATGTCACGGGCATTGAAACTCTGAAGCAAGGGGGTACGATTTCTTTTGGCCCAATTCGCAAAATCCTTGTCCCCATGTATTTCGGTGACGACACCTCTATTCAAATCAACCATCAATCCCTGATTGGGCCTATGCTCATAATTTCCACCATATGGTGTATAAGGAATAAATGCATACCCTGCCAGTGGATAACCGTATACGTTGGGAACAATGACTTGATCATTTTGGTCCAGCGTCCGCGCTATTGCCATTCGGCCTTCGAAGCTCAGTTGTCCAAAACTCCCCCTATCGCCTCGTAGACTTTCCAACGTTGCCTGCACACTAAATGCATCCGCCTTGCCGGAGCGTCGGTCCAGTATTCCCGTAGAGTCCCTCGTTGGCTCAGCTACATCTGTCTCCCAATGAGCTTGCATTTTTTTGCCAACGGATTCGAAATCCTTGGCCTTGCGCTCATCTTCTGGTGATTTGAACTCCCTACGAGTGAAATTAACTATGCCGCCGCCTTCTGGCTTGTCGTGCTCAAAGACACCCGCTACGATTTCCCATACCTCGTAGGTGCGGTCGTAGGTTCCGGTCTGCGTTTCTGGGACTCCTCCCACTCCAACAGAGGTAATATACGTTACCACGATCTTTTCGTGAGGGTCGTACCCTGCTCCCAACAAGCCACCGCTGAAATAACCCTCGGGCGTCATGAATGGTCGAGCGCTCAAAAATTTGACGTTCCTTTGACCTTCGCTACCACTTTCTATGTCCGCCAATTGAGTCTTCACGCGATGGACATAGGCATCTATATGTTGTTCCCATTCCTGCCGTGAGAGGGATGAATCAGGCTGCGGTACTTTACTCGCCCCAAAGATTGTGAAAGCCTGGGATTGAGCGGGATCAAGCGTTGAAGGTGGCAGCTCCAAGTCATGGTGATTAATCTCGGGTGCCTCAGACTCGGCCCTCTTGTTCCGACTCAACGCAGGTCGGGTATTGACCACCGATTCTTTCTGATCCGTTGATTCTGCCTTTCCTACGTACCACCACACGTTGTCGCTGTCCTTTGGTGGTACATGTGGGTGCTGTTCAATCAATGAGGTTGCCCGATATTTTTTCCCGTCGACGATGACTTCGCTGTCGCGAACGTATTGTGCTTTTGAACTCCATTGTTGTGTGGTCGATGTATTTGGCGTTGATTTCGACTGTACGGGTGAAGATTTCGGTTGTTCTGCAGACGGGAGCTTATTGTATGAAGTAGGCAGCGATTGAGGTAGCGAGGAATTGATCATGTTCGAGGTATGCAATTCAGGGAGGAAAGTAAAGGTTGAAGGAAAGTCAGCACATCTGATGCGATGTCAGTTACACCAAAATAAATTACTCAGACAATTCCAATGGCATCACGATAAAGTGACGCAGATCTCGGCAGGCGAGTAACATTCAGTATAGGTGTGTGTGTGTCGAAAAAGTGATGAATATGTATGAAAACCTGAAGACAGGATGACAACGAGCAGTAGTCTCAGTTAGAAAAAATCAAACTGCGTGCAATAAACGATACTGCCGCATTAATGTGAAAGTACCGTGGCGTGCGAAATGCATGAAATGCCGACGGAAGAAGATGTTGGTCGGGTGTACAGACGCGGCGAAGTTAAACCTCATCTCGCCGTCCAAGAGCAGTTGTTCAACTGGGCACAGTTCACATGGTCCGCAACAAACTGAACTTCGCTCTCTGGAAAATGTATAAGGAAGCGGCTAACAGTCTGAAGCGCGCCTACAGCGTGACGGCATTTCTCATCATGCCGGTCACCAACACCATTGAATCTCTTCATTCTCGGTATATTCGATGTTGGTGGACAAAAAATCAGTCTCCCAAAATCGGCACAGTAAATGTTGTTCTTTGATGGTCAATCATAAAGCGATGAATCAGTCGCCGTTTCTGATTTTTTCTCGACACCTCAGTTGTCAGTTGAATTTCATGGCCATCGGGGCTGGAAAAATGATTACCCGCTATTTCGGAAAATCCAAACCGTCCTGCGATGACTGGTGCTGAAAATGGTATGTCGTTCGTATCATTTCTACTTCCTTTTAGCAGAAGCATCTTATCGTTCCAAATCTTGCGGCTAGCTAGCCTTGCCTCATACATATATCTTAAGCCGTGAATATGCGAAAAACGCTCAACGAAATCGTGATCGTGGCTAAATTTCTTCTCCGTCTCCGATGCCGACAACGACGTAGTGTTTTGGACTTCGATACAGCAAAATGTGTCGATTTCGCCGCCATAATTTTTTAGCGCAGTAAATAGCGTAGGAGTCGACAGTTTTTGATTCGTAAAAATAAAATGCTGATGAGAAATTAATTGCAATGTGTCATCGTCAACGACAATCACGTCTTCCCATAATCCTATTGGCGGCGGTACCGCATGTAACATCCTCATTGGTGTTACCAGAAACAGTAAAGCAGCTAGTATTTTCATAAGGCTGGTCTTAGAGGAACATGAAAGTGTTATTTTAAGAATGTCTATTCACGCGAACGGTGAACCTGTCGTCTAATTGCCGTCGAGAGACCAGTGCACGCGATCTTCCGGCCCATACCAGATCACGCCATATGAGGCGCCGACCGATTTGAGATCGATGAAGCTTTTGATTTTTCTAGGTTTGTCCTGAGCGTCAAGAATGGTTTTTCCAACAAAGTTGGAAAGCAACATATCAATAGCTTGGGAAGAGTTGTGTAAGGAGCGTCCTGGCTTGCTGACCGGCACCGAGCCAATACCATAGCCAAACATCATGTCGCGTGCTGCAGACTTTGCTTTCACCAGATCAGCTTTGGAGCCGTTTCGATCTCGGTGCATCCAATCGATGTTGACGCCTTGCCATGACGGCACGGCGGCGGCTGCCTTCTTGTTCCGTGCAATCTGCGTTGAGTAATGCATCAGATAAGAGCGCTCTTCTGGCCGGTAGGTGGTTGTAATTACAATACGTATGCCCGCTTGCGCAATTGCGGCATAGAAGCGCTTTAGATTTCCTTTGAACGGTTCTTTCAAATCTTCAATGCGAGTACTTGAGGCAAAGCGGACGCACCAAGGTCTGCCGCTTGGCTCTAGCAGGACTGAGGAGGAGGTTTTGGCGGCCGTTGCAGAGGATAAGGTGTTTCCATCCACCGCGGCCGCCTTTACCTTTTGCTCTTGAACGTACTGCAGTATCTGGGCAGGAGTCAATTGTGAAGGGTTTTGTGCGGATGCTGTCGATGGCGGTGCGCCCAATGCGGGGGAATTTATTATCAAAAACACAGTGGCCATCGTAAGAATGGCTATAGTTTTTTTTCGAGCTCGCTTGAATAGTCGATAAAAATCAAGATCGCGCATGATTTTTGTGATTTTCAAAAATGTTAAATCAGATTGATTCTAGCGCTTTTAGGCAA
Organism: Collimonas rhizosphaerae; assembly: GCF_038896935.1. Taxonomy (NCBI): domain Bacteria; kingdom Pseudomonadati; phylum Pseudomonadota; class Betaproteobacteria; order Burkholderiales; family Oxalobacteraceae; genus Collimonas; species Collimonas rhizosphaerae. The sequence goes on along the minus strand of NZ_JBANDC010000012.1, from coordinate 40,919 downwards.
CAGCTCCTTAAATAAATTCGCGTAGTCCCCACTACCAGTCGAAATTCAACTATCTCTAAAAAAAGTCGAGCTGGCAGCTCTGTGTGTTTTGACATAGAGACTCGCGCCCAGATTCGATATTGGTTTCTGGCACGAGCCAGCCAATCGTGGTAATTATCGTATTGACTACGAATGTTTGTTTGATCAATGTCTTTTAAATCGTGGCCAGAGAGCGGTGATGACGAAGGTAATCAGAGAATGGCGGTTCTGTCCAGCGTGAAGATTTTTTTGAGTCGCACGGCGAATCACGATTCTCCGACATCAAAGATACGTCAGGCCGGGTGATAGTCAATCGTGCCGGCTTCAGAACAACGACAGATGCGGGGCAGGAATATTTTGTGCTGACCGAAGCGCGCAGGGGTGACGTGTGCGCGGGGTTTGAGATAAAAACGGTCAATCAGATGCTCATTGATGCTGGATGGCTTGTCCCGGACGGTACAGGGAAAGCGGTGCAAAGCAAACGATTGCCAGATATGAGAAAAACACGATGCTGTGTTCTTACTTCCAAAATATGGGAGATGTAATCATGTGGCTTGATGCGTTTAAACTCAAACCTGGAAACATCTTAAATATCGGTGTTCCGGGTGTTCCAGGTGTTCCAATGACCAGCGAGCCCAATGAATACAAGGGTGCTGGCGAAATGCAGGTGTGGAACACCGATGTAAACCAAGGTGTGCCTGGTGTTCCGCAGTCCGATATTAGAAACACAGGTATCACCATGGAAAAAAAATGACTTGTACGGGAAGTGTTCCGGTGTAGCCAAGATTCATGCGGGTAATAGTTGCTGCGCATTTGTGTCAGCGGGCCAAATACACATTTGACGCTGGTGTTGCAGGTGACAATGATTCGATGGCCCTGCTTTTCGCGTCCGCAGTACCTTGGGTGGCGCTATCCGGCCTGACCGACAACGACGCTTCCGCCAATTCGGCAAAAGCAGTGCAGGCGGTACTTTGATAGCCGCCCTTGCGACGCAGCAAGGCGACAGTGCGATGTGGTAGGGGTGGGAGTAGCGGGATGTCTTGCAGCGCCTCGTTTTCACGGGCAGTCGCATAGGGCAGTATCGTGACGACATTTCCATGCCGGATAATTTCAACAATCGCATTGATAGTATTTGCCTCAATCACGATTTTTGGTGCAACCCTTTGCTTTTGCAGATAGGCGTCGACATGCATCCGTGTGGCAAAATCGGCAGTAAGCAGCGCCAGCGGTTCTTTTCCAAGGTCGCTCGCACTGATGGTGGCCGAGCGCTTCGCGAACGGATGTTGCCTCCCGACCACAACGCTAAGCTTTTCGATAAATAGTGGCTGGCACTCTATCTCAGTCGAGCGCGCGGTGCTGAATGCGATGCCGATATCCACATGGTCCTCGAGCAACGCCACTTCTACGGCATCTAAAGGCATTTCAATGATGTGTAGCGCGATGTCGGGATGACGCCGATTGAAGCGAGCAATCAGCGGACCGACCAGATAGGAGGTAAAGGTCGGAGTCGTCGCCAAGCGTAACGTGCCGCGCGTCAGGTCGCTCACATCGTGGATGGCGCGTCGCCCCGCGTCCAGTTCTCGCAAGGCCCGACGCGCATAGTCGATATAGACTTGGCCAGCATCGGTGGTGTAAACGGTTCTGCCGCTGCGATCCAGTAACTGCGTCCCAAGCAACTCTTCTATCTGTTTGATCTGCTGCGACAGGGTTGGCTGCGAAACGTATAGCGCCTCGGCGGCGCGCGTGAAATTACCGTGCTCGACCACGGCAAGAAGATAACGTATGTGACGCAATAACATGTTTGGCAACTATGGGTAATTGTTATGGATTGGGTTGTATATCGATCTAGGGGGCAATAGGTAAATCGCAGTATCATCGCCACAATGCATTCTCATGCGCGGAGACATGCCATGAAGTCCATTGTCGAAGACGTGGATTCCAACAAAAGGCTTCCCCCATACTGCGTGTTCCGTTCAAAGAGATGGTCCGCTGTCCGGAACCAGGATGCGTGTATATACTTGTTCAGATAGCCGGGTTGTACCTGAATTTCTGAACCAACAAGATATCGGCAGCAACTCTGTAATTCACAATACTGGCAGCATCGATTCGGTTGGCGACGTCAACCAGCCAGGACAGCTTCCACGCGGTTTCATGCAGTTGAGATACTGCCATCCGAGCGCGACAGATTGAGCAATCCGCCGACTCCCCTCGCGTTGTAGCATGATTGTGCCCAGCCAGCGTGCAGCCCGTGCGCGCGCGTCTTCCCAAAACGATATGTTGGCGATGAAATCTTTGTGCGGCCAGATTAGAGGAAAAGTGGAACGTTTTCCGTGCGTGATGGTGGAATCAATTTTTGCATATCCCCGCTGGGTATAGCGTTGCTGCCAGTTTGCAGGGTAATTGTTCAGCATGATTTTCTGGGGCCGCGTTATCGGCCAAGGTAGCTGCATATCGTAAGCGCAGTAATCGAATCCCAGATGCTTGGTGATTCCAGACAAAGTGTTGAATAGAGTGGGTACGGATTCCGCATTTAAAATGGACCGCATTTTATGTTCTCGCCAACTAATCATAACGACATTTCAAGTGAATTAAAAAATCGGACTGAGACTTCGGACTAAAACTTTTCGCCGCCGTGAAATGAAATTTATGCACGTTGCAGCAGCCAATTATTGGCTCGTGCAAAAGAACAATCTCGGCATGCTCGAAATTGAGAAACTGATGGGCTCGGCATCTATACATCCTCAATGCAGTCAGCGATCTGGCCACGACGTCGAGCAAAATCTGAAAGCCTAACGAGGCGAATGCAGTTTGCGTATTCGAGCTAGAGGCATGAGACTACTATTAAAAATTTTCTTCCGCACCTGTTAGATTGATCAGTACCCAACCATTGAGGCAAATGATAAAAGTATCATTTTATGATTTCCATTTGCGGCTTCTGTATCTCGTACTAGATAAGTTGGAAGAAATAATTTCCTCTCTCTTTCAAGAAAAAATCATCACGATTACATACGTTGAGATGGCGGCGCTCGCGTAAAGAGAAATGGATTTCAACAATCAGTTCGTCCTATCAATTCTCGGATAAATCTCCCTTCGTTTTTCCCCGTTCCAATCCATTAACAATAGGATGTTTTTATGCAAATAAAAAAATACTGTATTTTTCCTTGTGTTGCACTGCTTCTGTCGAGTAGCTTGCTTGTATCCACAGTATTTGCAGCCGACACGCGCACGTTGTGGCATGATCTTCCGCAACAGCGAGATACTACTGGGGCAGCTAGAATAGAAGGATCAACACCAACGCATTTCCGCGTTCTCACTCTAGATTTTTCCAACTTAAAATCTGAAGCGACTGCAATAGCAACTAACATTCCAGGTGTCACCGCGAGATCCGGAAACGTCAATACTCGATTGTCTTTACCCTTGCCTGAAGGAGGATTCACCGAATTCACCTTATCTGATTCGGCGATATTGCCACCTGATTTGGCCCAACGCTATCCAGAAATCAGAAGCTATAAAGGAAGCGATGGCAAGGGGCGCAATTTACGCCTGGATATTTCCCCGCAGGGGATGAAAGCCATGGTGTATGAACAGGATGGCGCCTGGCTAGTACAACCTGCTGAAACACTGGCAGGAAACGTGACTAATGCCAAAGCAAGTGGTGCGCAATATTGGAGTTTTCGTCGAAAAGCGCTGCCAGCTTCGGCCCAACCTTTTCAAGAAAACGTATTCTCGGGTATATCTTCGAGTTCAAAGCTCGGCGCAGCAATCAAGAGCACTAACGCTAGGCTCGTCACGGGCAATATTCGTCGCGATTATCGTATCGCGATAGCCGCGACCAGTTCCTATACAGCGAAATTCGGAGGTACTGTTGTCGGAGGACTGGCAGCAGTTAGCTATATGCTCAATCGCGTCAACGAGATTTATGAAAAGGACTTAGGGGTGCACTTGACCCTGGTATCCAACAACGACAAGATCATTTATACAGATCCAGCCAAGGATCCTTACTCGAGTGGCCAGAATATCCTTCGGCAGAATGTCGATAATTTGAACAAGGTAATCGGCTCACGCAACTTTGATATCGGGCATGTGGTCGATACCGGGAGCGGTGGCGTCGTAGGTCGTATTGGTAGCACCTGCTTGGACTTGCCGGACGAGGACAACAAAGCCGCCGGCACCACCGGTCGTAATAACCCGGTTGGGGATGCATTCTATATTGATTACGTGGCCCACGAATTGGGACATCAATTTGGCGCCTGGCACACCTACAATAGCTGCAATCATGCGACGTCTACGTTGGTAGATTCGGCACTTGAACCCGGCAGCGGCTCCACTATCATGGGATACGCTGGCATATGCTTGCCGAATGAAAATTTGCAAAGCAATTCTGATCCCTATTTCCACGCGGTTAGTCGAGAGCAGATCCATGCCTGGATTTCTTCCAAAGGCGGAGAGTGTGCGGTCAAGCGTATCAATCCAAACAACGCGCCATGGATAGATCCGAAATCTATGCCTGGAGGAGGTTTCAAAACACTCACGATTCCGGCAAAAACACCATTTGTCTTGAAGGGCATTGCCACAGGCAACCCCGATGCAATAATGACCTATACCTGGGAGCAGTTTGATGCTGGTCCGATACAGGGTGCAATCCTCAAAGACGATAGTAAAGGTCCGATTTTTCGCTCCATGTTGCCAAATACCAGCGGTGAGCGCGTTTTCCCGCGATTGGCGGCCGTACTGGGCGAGGAGTCACTTGGTAATGGTGAGGTTTATCCAACGACCAATCGCAAACTTCAGTTCCGTCTAACCGCGCGCGACAATCTCGATACCGAGGCGACAACGGCTAGCGCCGATGTCACGATTAATGTCATTAAAACGCCCACGCCTTTTGGTGTGACCATACCGAGCAACATCGAGGTGTTGTCGGGCGGTTCAATGCAGACTATTGGATGGAACGTCGCCAGGACCAATGAAGCGCCAATCTCTTGCGCCCAAGTGCGCATTGATCTGTCGGTAGATGGAGGGCACACTTATTTGCCTAAGCCGCTTGCCGCGTCGGTTCCAAATATCGGTAACGCGAGTGTCATGCTACCCCGCTTTTCCAAGAGTACATCCCGCGCCCGCATCAAAATTAGCTGTGTGGATAGTATATTTTTTGCAGTCTCTCCTGTAAATTTCACAATTCAATAAGATAAGGATATTTTTTAGGCGCAGTCCTTATCGTCTTCGTGTGTTTAGCCAAACTATCTTCTTGAGTTGAGGCGAAAGAAGATAGTTTTTGTGAAAGGACACGGTGGCCAGCCTGCCAGATGGAGGTATGGGCCGTTTACAAACCATCGCAAGATGGTACGTGATCGCGATCATGGCTTTTCGAGCTCCAATCACCAAAAATGTGGATCACGTAGTTTGGCATTCGGCCTTCCGTCAATGACGTGAGCGCGCCGGCGCAAAGCCCATTGCCGCGGTATCACATACGCATAGCTTATGTCGTGGCGTTGGTTAACTCTTATAAGAAATGTGTATTTTTAAAAAAATCATGGTTTTTCAAGCGATCCCGGTATGAAAAATTGGCGCGCAACTGCCGAATGCGGAACAGGCCTGAGCCGCAGGCGCACCGCCAAGTATTTCAACTCATAGTTTACGCTATCGCCAAGATGCAAAATCAGCAGCCGCAAAGTACTGTCCGCGCACACCCGCAAGACCAGCAGCCGATTCACCGTCGGCTTCTGCCTGGCGGCAATCAATGTGAGACCGACTAATACCTCGCTAGGTGCGTTCTACCCGCGCTAGTCACACGCGTCGGCAAATCCAACCTCGTAACCGCTTCCAGCTATCGGACAGAACACGTTGACATGGCCCGATCTTATCGTATCTTGTCCGTCAGACAGCTTTCGTTATTGCCGCCAGAACCCAATACTTCGTCCTGTTCTCGCGCTAAGAAGCACAGCGAGTTAAAACGAAAGCAGTGATGAGCAATTGGCGTTCATTCTGCCTAATAATCAGGAGTCTCAAAATGAACCACTCAACCATACGCACCATTACAGATGCAACCGCCTCGGGAAAAACCAAGTCTTTGCTGTACCTGGCCGCAGCTTTGGCTTTGCTCTCCACTCATATTTTTGCCCAAAGCATGACCACAAGCACTACACAAGCGAACCGACTGACTTCTCTTCCTGTCTCGGATTTGACGTGGACTGAGCTCCCAAATAGTGGCGGGATCAAGTACGCCAACGTGTATGGAAATCTTACCGGTAAAGGTCCTTACGAAGCTTTTGTGATATTCCCCGCTGGTAAAGACAATCCGTTCCACGCGCATTCGCAAAACCTGCCAACCGTAGTTCTAAAGGGGATTTTCTATGCAATTATCGACGGCAAACGTGTTGAGTATCCGGCCGGCTCTTTCTATAATTTACCTGCCAAGCTCCCTCATTACAGCGGTTGCGTTAAAGGTGAAGACTGTTTGCTGTTCCAATATCAGGCGGACTATTTCGATCTAGTCCGCTAGATTTCAAAAAAATGGAGACATATACGTTGAACCTCAATAGAACCAATATGAAATTTTTTATTACTGCTGCCACCTGTGCCCTTTTCACGACCGCCCTCCATGCTCAAGATCAACTACGGCCTTTGAAACCTCTGCCGTCTCCACCACAAACGCCCAGCCAAGCGGTGGTATCACAAAAAAATCTCTCTTATGAACACGCTATGCAACTAGCACAGATCACTGTGGCAGTCTGTGCGCACAACAATCAATCAGTCGCTGCCACTGTCGTAGATCGCTCTGGGGCTGTACTGGCCGTCCTGCGTGCAGATAAAGCCGGACCTACATCTGTAGCGGGCAGCGAACGTAAGGCCTACACCGCAGCATCTTTTAAGACACCTACCAGTGCCCTCATGGAACGATCACTGAAAAATCCCAATATCGCCCACATTCCAGGAGCCTTACCGCTGACCGGCGGGGTTCCCATCATGGTCGGCGATGAAGTTATCGGTGCTGTCGGTGTAGGCGGCGCGCCCGATGGGCGAATCGACGCACAATGCGCTGAATACGCAATAAACAAGCTCAAGCCGTTGCTTGAGAAATAAATAATTTCTTTGATCGGGATAGGAGACGTTCATAGCTGAACGTGTCCCTCCCACTGAGTTTCTAGTTGAGTATATGCGCTCAAGGCAGAAGTATTCTGACGAACAAAAACAGGCCGCGGTTCAACATTACCTAGACCACGATCGCCGTATTGCTGCAACTATGAAGACACTGGGATACCCCTGCCGTGAAACGCTCACTGCGTGGATTGATGAACTGCCCCCCCCCCGAAGTATGCAATCGCATTGTCGGCAGAGCGGCAAACGTACAGCACTCCCCTGAGCTCAAGAGTACGGCAGTCATTGATCTGTGCACCAGAAAGACAAGTGTATAAGCAATTGCTCAAAGACTAGCAGTGTGCAGGCCGACGTTGTATAACTGGAAGGATCAATTACTCGGTCATGAGCCCCCCCATCCATGAAACGCCAGAACGATTCAAAGCCAGTTCCTGAGCAGACGGAGCTGCAGCGGCAAGTCGAATCGCTTCAACGGAACATCCGGCGATTACAGCTTGAACACGACCTATTGAAGAAGGCCAATGAAGGTCGTACAACGTTTGATGAGGCAGGAATGTTTGGTCGTCACCACTAACAGAAGGCGTCGGTATGGATCCTATCTGGGCGAAATCATCCCAGCGCCAGAGAACCTCATCAACCGGGACTTCCAGGCTGCCACCCCAAATGAGAAATGGCTTACCGACATCACGGAGTTCCAGATCCCGGCTGGGAAAGTGTATCTATCGCCCATGGTCGATTGCTTTGATGGCTTGGTTATCAGTTGGTCCATCGGCACGCGTCCAGATGCCGATCTGGTGAACACGATGCTGGATGCAGCCATCGAGACGGTAGCCAACGGCGGAGATCGGCCTGTTGTTCACTCCGATCGTAGCGCCCACTATCGCTGGCCTGGGTGGCTCTCAAGGAAACACGACGCAAACCTGATTCGTTCGATGTCACGCAAAGGATGCTCACCCGACAATGCCGCCTGTGAGGGTTTCTTCGGACGGCTGAAGACGGAGTTGTTCAACCCTCGGGACTGGCAGGCTACGACCATTGAGTAATTCATTCAGATAGTTGATTCCTACATCCGCTGGCACAACGAAAAGCGCATCAAGATATCCCTTGACTCACTCAGTCCCCTCGAATACCGAGATAGCCTCGGATTTACGGAATAAATCAGTCCGAGTTTTACGCCGCACCCCCGATCAATTCCAACTTCGCTGGCTCCGCGTAGATACAGCGGCCATCGCGCTTGCGCCCCTTGATGAGGCGCTCCTTCAACTCTGTGTTCTTCCCTGTCATTTGTCTACATGTCCAGGTTCACATCCACATGGGCACGTAGACTCATACATTTCGCTCAAAATTGCTAGACGTCGCTAACGAGTCGCTTGCTTTGCGTTGTCATCGAGCCATTTTTTCAGATGAGGTAGTCTTACATCACTTTCGGGATAATCTGCCAGCATATCCTTGGCAAGGTGCTCAATTAACTTGTCCCTAGTCTTGTCATCGGTTTCTGACTGAATTGCCTTGAAGCGTCCTGAATATTTAGGATTTTGAACTTTCTCACGCGCCCATATACTCGCCTGTTCATAAGTAAGAGTCGCCGGTCGCGGTCTAGGACCTTCGATTGGAGAACTGCTGTCTGGCCCCCTCCTCCTAAGACTGGCCTCTCCAATCTCCATCAGACCCACCTTGGGGATTCCAGCCGGATTGATTTTAAGTTCACCAGTGGCTCCGTCAATGAAATCGCCCCGCAATGAGGCGTTAGACTCTACGTCCCACATTTGTGGCTTGACACCTCTCCCCCACGGCACATTTTTCGGACGACATACCGCATACATAGTATATAAACCGTCTTTGCTCATGTGAGCATTTGTAGGCTTTGTACTTAGATACATGCCAGGTCCGTATATGTTATGCCCAGCGACACCTTCGCCTTGCCCTTCATTAATATTGGAAGAAAATCCATCCTTTCTAAGCGAAGCCTTATTCTTAGCAGGACTAATGTGGTACCCAATAATTTCCACCTGGTCTTTGCCGTACAGATCGTCCAATCTTTGCTTGGTTTGTCGAGTAATTGTGTCAATTACCTGAGGTGTCTCAAGCGCCGCATAACTGTAATATGGCAATGGGTCAGCCCGTTGATCGATAACTTTGCCACCAAATCCACCATCTGGAAGATTGAGATTTGGCGTGTTGCCAGACACACGTTTTGGTGCGGATGCTCCATCATCGTCCACGTCATGAGGCCGCTTTCCGGCTCCGCCACCCAACAATCTCTCACTTCTGGACCACGCGACCCATTTACCATCGACGCGCTCGACATCGAAGCGATCGAGGACATTGTTGGGCCGGAAGATGCCGCGCTGCAGCTTGCCGTTTGAATCGGGCTGGAGGTTCGACCAGTAATACTTGTTACCGATCCGGATATACTGATTGTTCGCCCCGTCCGCATAGATATCATCGGCCTTGTTATATTTCAGGTGCTTGAGCGCGTCGCTCGAGAACGGGACTTCATACCCCTTCAATAAGGGGCCAGCGATACCGACGCTGGCGTTGTTACGCACAACGCCGAACGGGGCCTGGTCCGCACGGCCGGTTTTTCGGAGGAGATGTATGTCTGGAAGCCGGGAGAGAACCTTGCGCGGATTCACTTGTCGGGCGAGTGCCATGAGACCCTTGCCAAGTTTGCCGAACGGAACAACATCGAGTACGAAATCGCCTACATCAAACGCGGTTCCAAGTCCGGCACTGATTCTCTTCTGCAACGATTCCTGGTGCAGCTCATCATTCGTGACGGAGAAGGCATCGGCGTTGCTGAGTTTCGCGGAGACTCCGGCCTTATACAGCTGATCAGTAAAGTCGACTTTGACGACCTTGGTATTGAATTTTGCCTCATAGTTCAATTTCGGGTCAGGCTTGGCGTATAGGCCGATGCCTTCTTGCTCGGTCATGTTCTTCTCGCGTGAAACCGGCACTTTGCCGTGCGAGACGCGACCCTTGAAATACGCGATCCATTCCGGCTTTTTGAACATGGGGTCTTGCTTCATGTCCTCCCGGCTGAGATAGGTACGAAACGCCTTGCCGTCCGGGGCGTCGGGCGTACAGAGCACAGCCGTGGACAATCCCTTGTCGGCTGCGCCGATCACGAGCACGCCGTTCACCGGATAGCTCACGCTAACGCTTGACGGGAGAGGGAATTTTCTCTCGATATCGACGGTGAACTCCTCCGTCTGGATGTCGTGCCCATTCACCTTCTCCCGGTTTTTGGAGTCGGGACTCTTGAGCACCGCCTGCACCATGCTGGAAGGGGTTTTGTCGTCATAGCGAGCGTCGATTTCACCACTCATCCTGGCTTCCTGGAGGTCCACCTGCATTCTTGCCCGGTAGGCCGCCTTCCAGGTCGCTTGCAGCTTCTGTCCGTTGACACCTAGATATTTGTCGTTCAACAGTTTCTTATAACCCTTGCCGACATCCAGCTGCTTACCGAGCGCGTCCAGTGTAGGCTTATCAAGCGTAACCGCATTGCCATCTCTGTCCGTAATGGCCTTGCCATCCGTGTCGCTCAACGTCGCGGTGACGCTGACTTTGTTCTCTCTGAAGAGCTTGGCTACATCAGAGCCGGGCGCAAGGCTATCGAGAATCGTGCCTGAGATCCCGGTTTCATCGTCTGGCGGGTTCTGGGCGAGCCGCCTGTCTAGTACCATGTACTGGGTGAGCGTGGTCGTTACGGTCTTAGGCTCGGGTTTCGGTCTCCGATGAGCCCCATTTGATGGTTCGGGCGGTTGGTGATAAGTGATGGTGACCGTGGTTTTGTCCGGATCGATGCCGGGATACTTCGGTTGCAGTGCTTCGCGAGTTTTCTTAGCGGCATACGCGTCTTGCGTGGGGATGTCCGATTCGAGTTCCTCGAAGTTGCTCTCGAGCTGATCGGCGGTCTCCTGGTAGACCCCGAGAGTTTCTTTATCCTTCGGTGAGCTTGTCTTCCACCAGTCAGGCCGGTTTAGCTCAATCAGACGGAGATCACGCTCCCTTAGTGGACCGTCCGCGCCGAACGATTCGTGCAGGTCGTCCGTCGATTCGCCCATGATCCCGTCAAGCTCCTTCAGGTCCACGCCCCGTTTACCCGCCCGCTCCATCCGGTACTCGGTATCGCGTCCTTGCTTGTCGATCTGTTGCTGAACGCTATGTTCGAAAAAATTCCCGCGGAGAGGGGGACGCGCAACTTCAAGTTGATACTGCGGATGTTCCGAGAAGCCCGCCTGTTCCGGCTCCGTCAGGAAATTCAGCAAATTGCGCTGTAGCGTTGAATCGATCGACATGGAGGAGCTGGAAAAATTTTCCTTCAGCTTGTCCAACGATTTGAATTCCGTGAGGCCTTTCCCCGGCACGAAAAGTACGGCTCGATCCTTTCCGCCGGGAAGGTTGTCGGCGTGCGGCGTCATTATGACAAAGGGGCCCTGCAGATACTGAGCAGGAATAGGATCCCCGTCGTAGTCGAGGTTCCGGATTTGTAGAGCGACGACACGCGGACGCTTGCTCTCGTCGGGATAGGCGCGCTCGAGATCGGCCTCGGACGGATTCTTCACGACCGATTCAACAAGCGCCTTACCCTCCTCACTGAGCGTCCCGTCGCTGTATTGCAGCTCCGCGTCTGCCTGTATTTGCTTCTGGCGGATCTCGCCCAGATTCGCAATCGGCTTCTTGCCATCTGGGCCCGGCGTCTCGAAGTATCGCTTCTGTTCCAAACTCACGTCTTCGGCTTTGTCCGCCTTCAGATCATTAATAAACGTCTCGAACTTATGTACGGGGATCTGCTGGATCTGATCCTGTTCACCCGAGGCATCGGGCGAGTTGTAAATGCCGATAAAAACGTTCTTATGGTGATCTTCCTGAAGACTGATCTCTGGGCCACCACTATAGCGCTCCGTTATATACTCGGCTGCGGAGCGCGAAGACACAAGCTTGGGCTCAGCAGCGCTGTCGGGATCAGGACGTTCCCACTTCCAGAAATTCACAACGATCTTGCTTAGATCCGCAGGCCTCAGCGCTGGGAACGCCTGTTCAAATGCCTGCTGCGCGTCTTTCTGGAGGTTCGGCCGCGGCTGCTGGTCAAACACGGCGTCGGCCTGCCCCGACAGGCTTTTGAACGGGTCGATCCCTGAATCTAAAACTTGGCCTGATTGATTATTTAAATCTGATATGCTTCTTTTTTGCAATCGTGAGCTTGTCGACGGAGCGGGGGGGGTCGTGGTGTTCGCACCGGGGTTACCTATGTTTTGTTCCGAAACGGACTCATTGCGGCTGTGATATTTCTGCACGGTGGCATACGGGACGGTGCCATCCGGGAGCACATCAAATCCGTCTTCCAAGGCCTTATTTTCACTCAAACTTTTCTCGGCCTTTTCCTTCCATGGCACGGATTGACTATCGCTGCCGTTTCGACGATATAATTCCGCGACGTCGCGGCCATCCTTACTTACTCCATATATCACGCTCGCCGTAGTATCGACTCTAATCGCTACAATTCTTTCGTTCGATTGCTTGGTCAGAGCCGAAAAATCTTTGTCGCCAATCAATGCCTTATTCACGTCGTCGACTCGCCTGACTTGGGATTGAATATCCCTTCCCAATCTTGAATCCGGATCGTACTTAACTCTTGAAGAAGTATCGCTAGTGTTTTGAGTCGTTTCTTTCTTGATATCCGGTTTTTTTTTTAGTGGAATCGTCATCCGCATCATTATTGTAATAGGGACTGACTGTGGAATTTGTCGAGGATTGTATCGTAATCATAAATCACCAAGTTTATTGATAAATTAGAAATAATGCCAAAGTGGCCTACCAAAAACGTGAATCGAAGTGCTTGCCTATTGGTTCTGTTGCAATCAGGCGATCCGCTATGATGTGTGGAACAACATGAGCGACCGAAAGCCCGATGAAGACGTTGAATCCGGCAGTGATTTTTTCGGAGATTTTTTTGTTTTTCAGAATGCTGCATCAAGCATAGGTTCCACCACTAAGTTGAGGGTGGTGTATACGTATTAAATGTACCCGGACTATCTGGCAGCAAGAACACCTTCTATATCGGCACCACCGAGGACCTAGCTCGAATCTACCAGCAGACCTGTGTCGACACCTACTCGAAGTGGGCGACGGACAAGCTCTACACAACGAAGACACCAATCACCGCAGCAGATCTATTGAATGACCGGGTGTTACCATTCTTGGCAGAACGGGATATGGGATTGATCCACCTGCTGACCGGCCGTAGCACTGAATATTGCGGCAGGCCGGAAGCACATGATTATCAGCTCTACCTGGCCTTCAATGACATGGAACACACCAAGACGAAGGTTCGGCATCCACAGACTAATGGGATAGGCGAGCGCTTTCATAAAACCATTCTGCAGAAGCTTTATCAGATCACGTTCCGACGCAAGATATATCGCCCAAATGAAGAGCTGCAAAGCGATCTCGACGACTGGCTAACTTACTACAACAACGACCGCACACATCAAGGGAAGATGTCTGCGGTCGCACGCCCACGCAAACACCAATTGACGAGAAGGAGACTTGGCAAGATAAAATTACGACGCCGAGCAACTGAATTTAACCTGACAACTGCACATGTCAAACAGGGGAATGTTAGATCAGATCGCGACTACTGCAACTTATATTCGCGGCGTGTTACCGCGAGCAATTTTCCGCATGGTGTTGCACAATTTCCCCGATTTTCTCTTGAAATATTTCTTTCAATTTATTTTGTTTCATGATGATTTTTCGTTGCAGCCGGCATTGCTCCTCAATGGCATGAAGATCAGCCTCCAACAGACGTCTTTCTTGTATTTCGCGCGCCAACATACCGTCGATGCTATCAATTTTCGCGCAAACATTGACTCTATTCCTTACCGACAAGGCCAAACTATTAGCACTTGAAAATTCACACTCCCATTCTGTTTTTTTCCTTTTCCAGGCCTGTTCTTTTTTTATAGCAAGAGAGAATTTTTCTCGGGTTTCGGACAATTCGATCAGCATAAAATTCAACGTTTTTTGCGCTCGTACGATGCGTATGTCGATGACAGCAATCAATGAATGCAGAGGAAGTTTCTTCATTGGTGCTGTCTTTCCTTAAGCAGGGGTGTGCATCCGCACGATCATTGACAGATGGTCCTTGATTTCATTTGACATAGGCTGCTCGTCCTCGCTTTGTCTCAAGAAATCCGCGAGATCTTGGTATGCCTGCATTGCGCTATCGAGATCCCGATCATTGCCCTTCTGATATTCTCCAATCTGCAGCAAAAGTTCGGCATCTTCGTATTTAACGAGCCATTTCCGGCATTGTGCAACAAGCTGCAAAAATTCGTGTTCAACCAGTTGAGGCATCAAACGGCTGATGCTGGCACGAATGTCGATGGCTGGGTAATGTCCCGCTCCCGCCAATTTTTGTGATAAAACAATATGGCCATCCAATAAGGAGCGGATTTCCTCGCCGATAGGGTCAGCCATTTCTGCATCTTCCAGCAAAACCGTATAGAAGGCGGTAATACTTCCCTTTGCGGCCGGCCCCGCGCGTTCCACCAGCTTCGGCAAGGTAGTGAAAACCGATGGTGGATAGCCACGGCGTACCGCCGGCTCGCCAGCAGCTAATCCAGTTTCACGAAGGGCGCGGGCAAATCGGGTGACGGAGTCAAATAACAACAGTACTTCATGACCAAGATCACGAAAATATTCAGCGATAGTAGTAGCTGTATAAGCGGCCTTGATTCGCTCCATGGAAGGACGGTCCGAAGTCGCCACAACCACCACAGAGTTGGCCAGTTGCTGAGGCGTCAGTATTGTGTCCAAAAATTCGCGCACCTCCCGTCCGCGCTCCCCAATCAAGGCAATAACGCAAATACAGTCCGGTGTACCTTTTGCAATCATTCCAAGCAAAGTGCTCTTACCAACTCCTGCAGGCGCAAAGATGCCGAATCGCTGCCCCCGGCCGGTCGTTAAGAAGCCGTCAATTGCTCGAATACCGGTAGTCAACGCTGTCCGAATTAACGGACGAGACAGAGGCGCCGGCGGCGGCGCGTTGCTGCGGCGCTGCATCAATCCATGTAGCGTCAAACCACCGTCGATGGGATTTCCCAACCCGTCCAGCACCCGCCCCAACAAGGCGTTCCCCACACCGACACAATGTTCACCCAACAGCGGCCGTACCAGCGCCGCGTTACTAAGCCCTGCAGTATCTCCTAACAAGGTCAACAGCGCGCCATTGGAGCTAAGCCCGACGACCTCGGCCATCACATCATGATGCCATCCTGGTTGCGACAGCGAGCACATTTGGCCGATACTTAAAGCAATTCCTGCCACTTTCACTTGATTGCCCACTACTTCCGTCAAGCGTCCGAAGCGTGTGCCTTGTATCTCACCTGCCACATGGCGTAGCAACTGAAGTTCAAAGCGTACGAAGTCCCAAGGTAATTTCGTTTCTTTACGCGCAGTTACATCCATTTTTTCTCATTCCGACTCTGTGCTTATGTCGTCAAATTCTATCGTATGAACAATCCGATAACTGACATCGTCGGATATTTCATCTACCGCCAGTATGGTGGTACGCATGTCACTGTTACGTAATAATTCTTCCACAGAGCTGCGCAAATCATGCCCTGTAATCAACACAGCATTTTGATGCTGTTGCCACACATCTCGCATGCCATCCATAATACGTAACGAAAATCTTTGATGTTCGTTGAGATCCACATCTATCCTTCTTCCACGATCGCTAACGATTAATTTACGACGTAAGAAGGCTTCCAAAGCGGGAGAAAGAACTACCAACGAGAGAGATTTATTAACATCGCACCAAACGTTCGAAATCTGGCTGGCCAAAGCATTTCTGGCAGCGGCAACCAACCCATCGAAATCACTCGCATGCGTCGTCCCTTTAGTCAATCCTTCTGCAATGGCACGCAGATTACGGATACTTATGTTCGACTTCAATAGTTCTACCAGTACATCACGTAGCAAAAAGAGCGGGATTTTCTCGCTAAGAAGCTGCACTAATTGCGGAAAATGGCGCGACAGTCCTTCCTGCAAATAGCTCGTTTCCTGTATCCCCAGAAAATGCCATGGTTTGCGGCACACTAACTGAGTCACAGCATCGATCAACTCAGCCTCTCCGCTTACAATTTGCTCGATACCTGCGGCCGACTCGCTTGAGGCCGCCGAACGGGTGACACGTTGCATTGCCCCCCCAATTTTGGACTCTACAGTCGGGACAATACTGCCTTGCGCAATCATCACCTCATCGATATCAATCGCGTAATAATTGACTTCCAAAGTACTGTCACCACTCAGGCGCAACCCGGGGTATGGCACGCCGCTTTCACGAAATCGCTCACGTAGCGCAAGCAAACGCCGATCCAATTCGAGTGCGCTGAACCGGTTGAGGAGAGCTGGCGCCACTCGCACATGCAACGGTAACGACATACCAACGTCACCTGGGGTGCTTCCGTCCCGGCGAGCCCAATGTTGATTTAATTGCGCTTTACTGTTGCCTGTGACACGTAGTCGTGGTATCAGGAGTGCGGCGGTCGCGAGTAATACGCCCAATCCCAAAAAAGCAAATAGTGGAAAGCCTGGAACCATCGCAAAAACCACTGCGACGACAGCCGCTGCCATCATTGCCTTAGGTTGCGCTGCAATTTGCCTGCCGATGTCGGCACCAACCGACGTGTCGCTATCAATTGAGGCTACGCGCGTGATCAAAATGCCAGCGGCGAATGAAATCAGCAATGATGGTATCTGCGACACCAAGCCATCACCGACTGTTAAAACAGTATATAGCCGAGCAGTCTCGGCTAATGGATGACCGTTTACCGCGGAGCCAATCAAAATTCCGCCAATGACATTGATCAGAGCAATCAGCAAACCAGCAACCGCATCGCCTTTTACAAATTTACTCGCACCATCCATCGCACCATAAAATTGACTGGTCTGTTCCAATTGTCGACGCCGCTCCAAAGCGTCGGCTTTGGTTAACATTCCTGCCCTTAGATCGGCATCAATCGCCATCTGTTTTCCAGGTAAGGCATCCAAGGAAAATCGCGCTCCAACCTCGGCAACCCGATCCGAACCTTTGGCGATGACAACAAACTGAATAATGGCGATAATAATAAATACCACGAAGCCAACGATTACGTTGCCCCCCACCACCAGACGACCAAAAGTGGTGATGATTTCGCCGGCATAACCATTGAGCAGGATTTGCCGCGTCGATGCGATATTCAATCCAAGACGAAATAAAGTCGTTACCAGCAACAAAGTTGGAAAAGTCGATAGATGTAAAGCGTGTGGCACGTAGATGCTCAGTGCCAAGATCAACACCGACAGGGTGAGATTGAGCGCCAACGCAACATCCAACACAGGCGTCGGCAAAGGAAAAATAATCAGGCACAACACGCCCAGCACGGCAAAGATCGGTAGATGGTCACCAAAGCGCTCTACGATTTTTCTTAGTCGACCACTGATACTGTTATTTGTCGTCATGATGCGTGTTTATCCATTCGTTGGCGCAGACGATTGCTCGTGTCCTCCGCGTTCGTTGGCCAATTCGTACTGCAATTGGCGTCGTGCGCCCTTGATATGTGGATCGCCTTCCTGTTGTTTATGGTCGCGACGAACTTCGTCCTTCGTCATTTTCAATCCTTTGATGTATTCATATTTTTGGTAGAAAATATCAGCTATGGAAAAAATAAGAAGTGTCCCTTGTGAAAACACCCCTAGCCAACACAACATATGGGCGGCGACGATCAAGCCATCAAGCACTCTCCCCCGAAATAGTTGTAATACGTCTGCAAAATAAAAACGGATAACAACGATCGTGATACTAATTACCACGCTCACCTTACATAAGTTTTTGATTAGCTCGACGATGGTTTTCTGAGAAAAAATAGATTTCAACTGATTAACGGGATTCAACTTAGTAAAATCGGGAGTGACCGGCTTTGCGCTGAACAACCCTTTGACCTGCAATTGCTCAAGGGTCACCGCAATTACTACCCCGACAATGGCTACGCCGAATATCATCAGGACGACCGGCAACAGCAATTCGCCGACAGCGTGGGCAAGCGATTGGTCCGGCGTCAGCTTCGGCGCTCCTATCAAACTGATTAAATTTAGCAGTATTTGCAATGCCCCCGTAAAACTGGGGAAGAACAGCAAAACCAAGATACCGGTCCAGATACAAGCAGATAAAGCTTGCGTTAAATCTTTTGACTTCGAGGTTTTTCCATCGCGCCGAGCTTGTCGCAAGCGACTTTCGGTTGGTCGTTCACTTTTGTTACTCATTTTTGCAACGTCAGTTTTAGAAACGCTTCGCCACCATGCAACAACGCCGCCATTGCGTATTGATATTCATCGACAAAATGGGGAGCTCCCACCAACAAAACCAACGCGACCGCCACCATTTTAATGGCCACAGCGGTAGTCAGAATGTTGATCTGCGGTGCAGCACGGCCGACCAGACCGATGCCGTATTCCAGCGCAATCAATACCACGACCATTGGTGCGGCATAGACAATCGAGCCAGCCAACATCTGACTGCTTCCCTCCTGGATCAGCATCATAATGTCATGCGCAGATGGGAAACCAACAGCCGTCACTGGCCACAAGAAATAAGAGACAGCGTACATTTCGCTCAATACCGAAAAGCCACCTGCTGTAACAAACAAAAACAAAGCGCATTGCTCGAACAAGTCGGCAAATACTGTAGAGCTACGCTCCGCTGACGTCGGATCGAATAATTGAATAGACATCAATCCTGCCTGTTGATCTACCAATGTCCCCGCCGCCCGTGGCACTGCAAACAACGGGAAAAAAAATACACCGGCTAGCGCTCCCAAAAAGAATTCACGTAATACCAGCAACGCGGTATTGCTCATCGAAAAATCTTGCATGCTCACTTGATAGACCGGAATAAAGGCCGGTAAGGCTATCGCCAGCGCGATCGGAAGACGTAGCAAGCGCCCTTGACCGGCTTTCATCAGCATCGGAATCGCCAACAACATACCGTAGCCACGCGTCACAAGCAATGCTAGCGTCATGATGCCATGGGCAAGATCGCCGAAAGAGCTCATCGAGGCAAACTACCGCGTCCGACTTCAGGAATCAAATCGAAACCGTTATCGAATACCGCAAGTACTTCTTGCGCCATCCAGCTACCGAAAGCGATTAAGATCACAATCACCACAGCGATCTTGATGCCGTATGCGATCGATTGATCTTGCACCTGAGTCACTGCTTGGGCAATACCAACCAATATGCCCACCAGAAATGCCGCTATCACAACAGGCGCACTAACCATCAACACCAGAATCAAAAAGCGATGCAGGGCGAAACTGAGGCTAAAATCGATCATTACTGATAGCTCAATATCAGAGATTGAATTAAGCGCGACCATCCATCCGCCGCAACAAAAAGAATTACCTTCAACGGAATCGATACCACCGTCGGCGAAAACATAATCATGCCCATCGCCATGAGAATATTCGCCACAATCAAATCAACTGCTACGAACGCCAGATACAGGATGAAACCGATTTTGAAAGCAGAAGTAATTTCTGAAATAGCAAATGCCGGTACCAGAATAAAAAAATCATCGCGCGTGGCCTTTGCAAACACTTCTTTTGGCCAGATGCGCTCGGAAGTCGCCAGCAGTCGTTCTTGTTCCTTAGGATCGACATGCTTGAGCATGAAACGACTCAATGGTTGCGCCATGCTGGCCAGTAACCACTCGCCCTTTGTCTGCTGTCCCGCCGGCCGCTGTTGCATGTTAGCAGACGCTTCGAGCGCGACCGGCGCCATAATATAGGCCGTCACCACCAACGCCAGCGCATTGGTGACAAGGCCCGAAGGCACCTGTTGTATGCCTATGGCATTCTTGAGTAATGCCAATACGATGGCGATCTTTGTGAAAGACGTCACCAATACGCAGGCGGCAGGTACGATTGCCAACCCCAGCGACAAGACAATTAAGTCTACTGGTGGATCGAAAATCATGCTTCCGTACTTAATGCGACGTCGATCACATGGATGCCTAGAACGCCGCCAATATCCAGCAAGCTACCACTGGCCACTCGCTGCCCATGGTGCTTAAGTAACACAGTCAATTCATCCAACTGCTTGTTTAAACGCAGCGTACTGCCACTACGCAATGCCGCTAGCTCAGCTAACGAAAGAGTGCAGGTGGCCAATTCCACTGAAAGCGTTATTTCCATCTCACCACGCAACGGCAATTTCACATCTTCAATGATTTCCACCACACGATTATCGATCGTCATGATTCCGCTCCTGTCATATAAAATGGGGGAGGCAAGCGTAGAACCAAGCAATAGCAGCTGGCCTATCAACGGCGCTTCCTTGTCAAAGGATAGTACTAGTAAGTCCCCTGGTCTCAGGTCTTGTAACTGTTCAGAGGTCAGTACAATGGATGGCGCTCGTAGCGCACAAACGAAACGCAACTGGCCCAACGCAGATAACAACGGCCGTGGTATGACGACGCGGGAAAGCAGCGCTCGCAATAGCGACTCCGCCTCCAGCCAACAGCCAATTTCTGCGCGCCCCAGACGCAAGGAAAATCGCAGCCAGCCGCTAGGTAGCACTTCCGTAAGTGCCGTCTTGACTAACACTGGTGCGCCACAAAATTTCTCTAACGCTTGCCAAAGACGACCGCCACGCATGCTCCACAATGCCGCCTGTTGTGTTGCCGACGCCGTCGGAAAACTGTGAAGCCCCAAGCGTTCTGAAGTTCGATTGCGACAGACATACACAGGTACACTCTCGCCACCTATATCCAAGGTCAGTCGTACCGCCTGCGTGTCTTCCGCGCTTCGGTATCCGGGCAACCAACATAGGCTCGAACGCGCTTGCTTCAACTGCGCCAAGCGTTTGAGCAAATCGGATTCGACCTTAGATATTCTCTGCAACGGCCATTGAAACGACTTTCTAGTGTTAGCGGTGGCGCTCATGACGCTGTTTCCTGATTACCCACCATGGTGGATTCAACGGAGTCTTGCAGCGCCAATAGTGTCGCCCGCTCAATCCCTGCCAACATAGCATCAAGATCATGCTCGACCACGGCCAACTGCGATTCGATTCGACAAGCATGCCTGGCCAAACGGGTATCCGTCTCAAGAACAGGCACAGCATCTAGCATCAGATTTTTGAGCGCTTCTTGGGTAGCATCGCGCTGCTCTGGATGGACAACTACGCGCATCATCAATTCGCGCCCCAAAGCCAGATAAGCTTGCCGTATGACGGCCTGAATCAGCGCGGCATCCGGTTGTCTGCGTACAATCTGCGAAATTACACTTGCAACGGCACGTGCGAAAGTGTGCTCGAATGTGGCATGTGCTTGCGTCAAAAATTTGTGGGATGCGCTGAGGCGCTCGGTAAGATCGCTATACGCGGCGCGTTCACCGGCTCGATAACCATCGCTACGCGCGGCGTCAAACGCCTCATCTCGCTGCTGCCTCATCTGCGCTAACTCATCTAAAAAACTTTCACGCAAATCTGCTGCCCAGTGTAGCTCGCGCAAGGCGTCGGCTTTAATCAGACGTGAAGTTGCCGTTACAAATAGTGCCTCTGTAGGCGACTTCAGTAATGTAAAATGCATTTTGCCTGCTCGCTCAAATTTGCATATGGCACAGCATCCAGCAATGCCGCTGCAAGTGCGGCGTCATTACCAAAAACACCTACTCGATCAAAATAACCTGGACGAAAGCGAAGTCGCATGCGTTGTGCCGCGGCGCTCGGTACGCTGTCGCACAACGTACGCAACAAGCGTCGTTGGATATCCAATAGATGCCGCGGCAGCGATGTGATGCTGTCGGTACCCGTCAACCGCTTGAATTGCTGTGCCAATATGTGACTTTCCAACTGCAACGCCATATCGACTGTTTCGCGTCCGAGTACTCGTACACAAGCGCGCACCTCCTTGCCTCGTATCGATAATTTGAGACGTTCCGCAACTCCAAGTGCGGCTCCCAGCCTCGCTAATTTCTTGAGATCATACGCATCCAGCAACATTAAACGCTCGCGCCTTGATGTCATCCATGCCGTGTCGACCAAGCCAAGCTCCAGTTGCGTGATCAGAGTCTGTGAGTGCAATTTCTTCGACGCCCGTGCCGGCCATGACTTCAACCAAAGTGGGTGCGCATATGCAATCACTTCGACATTGAAACGCCACAGCATTCGTTTGACGGTGGTCGAGCAAGTTTGTTTAGACATTACGCCTCCTTAATTGGCGCCACCAATGTTTGAGACGTCCGCCAACACCGTCACCCAGAAAATTGCTTTCCAACATATGCCAGACAACAAACAAAGCCACCGCAAACACCAGACTTAGCAGCACCCACGGCAAGTACACCAGCCACACTAAGCGGCCATAACTCCTGGGCGACACGGCTACCCCCAGAACCTGGGTATATTCGGTCGAGGTCGTCGTTGCTGATTGTGGTGACCAAGGAAACAGCGCTACCATGACGTTACTGTGATCCAAGCCCTTGACTGCACCAATCACCAACTCCTTGATTGCCAGAACGTTCTGCTGCATATTAACTTCCGCTCGGTATTTGACGAACACTGACGCCGTAGCTATTTGCGGTGCCTGCAATAGTGATTCCTTGCGCGGCATGTTGAGATGTACACGGGCGGTGATGACGCCGTCGATACCAGAGATCGTGCGGCTCAACTCTTGGGAAACTGCATAGATGGTACGCATATGTTCTTCCACCGGAGTCGAGACTAAGCCTTCTTTCGGGAACAATTCTCCAATATTGCGAAAGCGCTCACGCGGCAAGCCGCCCGAATTAAGCACCTCCAACGCTAGCGACACATCTGAGCTTGCAACAACAATGCGCCAGCCGTCGGCGCTGCGTTGACTTTTTTCAGCAGCGATACCAGCTTTTCCCAGCACCGAGAGCATCTCATTGGCATCAGCCTCGCCAATTTGATCATACAAGGCCGCGTTACCACATGCCGTCAGCAGCATCACAATCAGCAACGCCAGCAACTTAAATTTCCCTCTATAAATTGTCGAACGCACGTCAACTCTTTCTCTATTGTTGCTGCATGAGACTTGTCATCGATTGTTTGAGGCTGTTCGTCACACTCGATATTACCGTCGCCGTCACGTGATAATTGCTCGCAGCTTGGGACAAGTGGAATGCATCCACCATATTCAACTCCCTAGCCTGCAGCAGATGTAATGTCGCAATGGATTGGCGACTCTTTAACCCAGAAAGAAATTGGTCAGCATCCCTCACTGCGGTATACACGGAGAGAGGCTTTCTTCCACTCTGCAAATTAATCGCTGTAAGCTCTGCTGCGGGCGGCAATTCATTGTGCTGCGACGAATTGCGCACATCAGGAACAGCGCTCGCAGCTGCAATTTCTTGAATCGAGATACTCATTACAATTCTCCCAAGTGCACGCGCATTTTCTGCAAGCGCGCCAGCGATGGTTTACATAATTGAACTTGTTGTGTTTTCTTTGCGACTAGGTCCATGCTATTCAATAATTCTTCTGCCATTTCCTTCCCACCCAATTCGTCACTTATTCGCCTCGCCTGTTCCAAGGGTAGCCGCCAATCGGGATGATTGGTATATCGCATCGCCAAACCTAAACAAGCCAAAGCGCAGCTGTGTTCAGGCTCGTACATCAATACTTGGCGAAACAGAGATTGGGCCTCGATATATTTTCCTTCCTCGGCACATACCAACCCTTGACCAAAGCGATGAAAAGCTCGCGCCGGTTGAAAGCGCTGCAATGCAGAAAATAGACGTGTGGCAGCCTGATACTGTTTCTGAAAGCGCAGAAAATACGCAATACTATTGATCAAACGTATCGTACTGGAGGCATACATTCTCAGCTCCTGAAAAAGAGGGGCAATGGCCCCTCCTTTGCCAATTGGCATACTAATTTCAACCAGATGGATGGCTATACTTTTTGCGCAATACCCTGCTTCGCGTCATTCTGGGATTTTTGTAAATTCATAGCGACTTGACCAAAAAAATTACCCGTAGCCAGCATTTCGCCAGCTTCAAGGGCAATTTTCTTATCATCGTCACCACCCGTCATTGACTGCGCCTTTTCCAGTCCCTTTTTGCTGGCCTCAATTCCTTTTTCTATAAGCAATACCATTGCTTGCGCACCGACACTTGAAATCATATCCATACTCCTTCATTCAATTAAATTAAAAATTTGCCCGAAAAATTCGGACAACTGCACTGCGTACCCACTCATTCCATTTAAGAGAAGTCTGAGTGAATCTGGTTATCAGCCCATGCCTGACTTCAGGGGGGCGACGATCCAATGACATTCGTCGTTACCCTCCGCACTGTCAACACAGCGTCTTAGATAGGCGTGGCGACATCATCGATTTTTGGCCATTCCTAAGGAATCCTATTAATTCCGACGCTATAGATGTCTAAATGCGCTTTGCCAGCTCTTCTTTCCCTTGATTTACGAGATTTTGCCAAGTCTGCGCGAATTCAAGGAAGAATTCCTTTTGCTCCCCGAATCTCCTCGTCTCGAAGTCCAAAATCGGATCGGCTTCCCCTCCCCTCTTACTGGTTGCGCATCTGTCTTGCGCAACACCTGCCACAGTTGATCTGCCCAAGAAGCGATCAGTCCCGTTATTGATCATATTAAAATCTCCATTTGTTCATCAAAAATTCGCGTGAAAAGATTGACTTTTTTTTCATTGCGACACCATCACTCCCTAGAATTTTGGAAGGCCCGGTATCATCCCCGCCACCGATTTCAGAGAGCCAATGATGGGAGTTACTATTGACATTACTGCGGCCAATCCAGAGCTGGCCATCGAACCCACCTTAGCAGCAAGCTGTTCTACAGAATCAAACAGAGCTTTGAAAGTGTCCATCAAATTAAATGACTTTCCATCTTGCTGGCCCATGATTGAATCCGACTTCATACTGTTTGACGTTGCATCTCTTCTTTCACTGCCGAGACCCAGGAGATCTTTGGTAGCGACAGGAGCAGTTTGATTGCCGCGCGGCGCAATCGTCCCCTCGGTAAGGAAATTCAATTCGGCGCTATTTTTGACAGCTGTAGCTGGTGTCGATATAGAGTTATGCTTTGCGCCGTCTGTTTGTGGAAACTGCATTGGCAGTGCATTTGATACGTGATTGATATTCATGAAAATTTCTCCTAGTTACTTACCCAATTTGGGCGGGTTTTCTCAGGCAGGACCTAAGATCAAATAACGACAATTACAATTTTTTCGGAGCATCGATACGAACTAATTGCCCGCACTAATTGTCCATCGTGAACTCACAACATTCGCTGAGAATGAAGGTTTTCTGTGCAAAATTCTTGCCATCATTCAAGCTGAGCGTGTCAACGGAAGCGCTTGCTTGACAGCGATCTCTATTTGCCACGATCTGAAAATACCACAATCACCCCCACAGGTTCCTCCGCCGATTGCGAGCGATTTGAGAATAAATATTCATAACCAATTTCTGAAGATTTCCCCGTGCTAAAAAATTGCTAAGCATGATCTGGAGCTAAAGCTTGAGGGTAAACTTTTCCAACTCGTTCCTGGCGCAGGCGATCACATCAATATAGGCTTGCAAAGATGCCCGTTCGATTGGTGTGACACCTTGTTCAAAATATGCCCTGGCCGCCATTTCCGCCTGCTGCAACTTTAAAATTGTCGCATCCCGGCCTCCGGGTCCATCGCGCTGCACTAAGGCTTGTTCAAATGGCGATGGAGATGTTCCAAACAGCACTGGAAATAGATTCACACCTTCTCCCCATTAATGAGCACTTGATTCTTTTCTTTCAACCGATACTGTTTTCTCTCCCACCCAACGCAGATGCACACCTTTGTCCAGCTCAGCTCCGGGAAAAAAACGTGCGCCATCAGCGTCCACCAGATAGCCTTGTGGACCGCTAGCCATGATGGAAAATGGAGCCGGCGCAAG
This sequence comes from Collimonas rhizosphaerae, assembly GCF_038896935.1. Lineage (NCBI taxonomy): Bacteria > Pseudomonadati > Pseudomonadota > Betaproteobacteria > Burkholderiales > Oxalobacteraceae > Collimonas > Collimonas rhizosphaerae. The sequence goes on along the minus strand of NZ_JBANDC010000012.1, from coordinate 14,832 downwards.
TTCTGCAAAGGCACTAGCAGTTGGACCGTCGAACAGCAACCTGCGTAAGCCTGGGATATCGCGCTGCATTTCTCCTTGCAACCAATCTTTGAATTGCGCTCGCAATGAGCCAGCATAGGCGACATGCAGGGTATCTTTTGCCGATAGACGCACTGACGCATCGGGCAATTGACGAATCAAATACTGCTGCGCTTCGCTACGTATCCGTTCACTGGAGAAAATGCGCATGAACGGCCGAATGGAGGTCGTTAAGATCACCGCCTCGACTCGACGCAAATCCTCGTCAGACTGCACATATCCGCTAAGCACCGGCGTGCCGCTCGCTTGATCAAGAGTTATGTTGATGTCGCTCAATTGGAGTGGTTCTAGACGTTCTGTCAGTTGCCGCACCATGGTGCCTGGACTGAACACCTGTAAGCGTCTTTGCTGACTCCATTGATATACCGGGAGCAATATCGATGTCAGTAAGCATATGCCTGCTAGAACAACGATACTTGCCCTGACAGACTGACGCCGCCGCGCACTATGCGCCAGCCAGCGTTGGATATATCTTCGCGCTCGACCGACTGCAGATAGTGCTTGAAATGCTTCATGCTGAGTCCAATCGGTACCCGTCGTTCCCACTCCCAATAGCACGCCACCTAGCTGAATTCTTGCGCCATTGCGCAAAGCTACCGTTTGCCCCTGTTGTAACCGAATGCCATCTATGTCGACGGCTGCGTCGAGTTCAACGGCGCAAATCTTGCTTTCCTGAAAAACCAGCATTAAGTGGCGTTCAGCCACGCTGGTGTCACGCAACATTAAATCGCACGCCATGTCGCGCCCAATCACCGTATGACTGCGAACGCCAAGCTGAATGCACGCGCCGGCGTGCAAGCCAGACAGCACTGCGGCCTCGATGCCTGTCGTTGTACTCTGACGGCCCTTCATCGCTGTCCTTTTCGTTCGACATTGCCACATGACTTTAAGAACTGGCACAGATGCTGTATTCCTTGCGCCGCAGGACTTGCAACATCTGCCGAGATTGGAGGGACAGCCGTTATAACTGCCAACTGAGAGCTATTTTCTATTCCGCGTGCAGTTTGTTTCGCAATAGAATTAACTGCAATCGGCATATCCACTGATGCAGTTGGCGCGAGCATCGGATTCATTGCTGTGGCGGCGGCGACTTGAGCTTCGATTTCTGCGCCGCGCAACAACCTCGGTGTGATCAGGAACAATCGTTCCTGGCGTTCAAGCTTATTTTTGCGGTAGCGGAACAAGGCACCTAGCCCCGGAATGTCACCCAACAACGGCACCTTCGCTTCGCTATTGTCGTCAATATCCGTAACGTATCCACCGATTAGCAGGCTTTGTCCGTCTTGAACGATGGCCTGGGTACTAATATTGCTCCTGTTAGTTAGAGGTATCTTGTCCACATCGATATTGCCGATGTTGCCGTCTTCGATGAAAATTCGCAGCCGGATGTCGGATCGACCGTTCTCACGTTTGACCACCATCGGTATGACTCGCATCAACAAACCAACATCGATCTGATACAGTTGGCTAACGCGTTCACCTCTCACTTGCGGATAGAAGACTTTTTGATTACTTAACACTGCCTCTATGCCATTAAGCGTCGCCAGCTTGGGACGCGACAAGATATTGGCTTTTCCCGTGGTCTGCAAGGCCGTAATACGTGCCAGAAAATTGGTGGCTTCCGAACCACCAAAGATAGAAAAATTGGAGCCATTCCCACGGGCTGCACCGTAGGCGTCAAGTCCGTCTCGACTATCCCCTATCCCGCGACCGGAGGTCGACGAGCCAATTCGGTAACGACTGCCAGCCAGCTTCCAATCAAAGCCTATTTCTTTTAAAACGTCACCCTGCACATCCATGATTGTCGCCTCGATCTGAATTAGTTCTGGTTCTACATCGAGTTCTCGAACCACGTCCTCCAGCATGCCCAACATCTCTAGTGGTGCCATCACGACAACTGCATTCATGCGAGTATCGCCGACGATGCGTGCACCAACCGCCTGCCCTCTTTCTGTCAGTGGCAGGTCAGCAGCCAATGGCTGCTTCGGTGCAGCAAACTCATGCTCAATATCGCTTGACAACAGACCTTCGAACAATGAAACGGGGCGACGCACAGGTGTGACAGGCTTTGTCGGTGGCGCCAACACCGGTTGCTTCTGGGTAGGCGCAGCGCCGAAGCCTTCGACAAGATCGCGTAACGAACTTGCGACGCCACGAATTACAACTTCACGCCCTGCCACGTTATATACGACATCTTCAGCCCAAGCGTGTTTGAGTGGTAAAACTCGGAATGCCAAACGCGCATCTTGTGCGCGATCGACCGCCCCGGCTTCCAGCATCGAGACCACGTTGTTGATGCGCTCTATGAAAGCTGGAGGGCCGCTCAATTGCAGGGCCGAAGGCTGATTGACCTTACGGAACAAGAAACGACTATCGAGATAACCGAATTCCTTAGCTACTCTCTCAACTTCTTGGGCACTTACGCGCGTCAAGGTTTGCAGAACCGCTTGGTTTTCCGCCAAAGTCGTCACAAACATGGTGGTTCCGTCAAAGTAGCCGATCAGTCCGTACGCCTTACTGAGATAGTCGAAAAAGGCCTGTGGTGAATGAGAAAAATTGCCATTGAGTGTCGGCATTGACTTGACTGCATTGGAGATAACCACCGGTCGATATTGGGTAACAAAAATATCGTCCAAAACTCTTGAAATCGGCGACGATTTCGCCTGGTAGGATAGAGTCGCCGAACGCCACGGAAACGAAGCCGCTACTGCCGCTGGCGCAATTAGAAATAGAAATAATGCGGCCGATGCCGAACCGAGAAAAATTTTACGCACAAACTTCACACTCTTTTTACGCAGGACCACATAGCGGTTGTCCATCGCAAGCGAATATTGCTGCACGCGGAGCAGCAGATGGTAGGGGCCGGAAAGAAAAACTTCGCCCTCGCGTATTAACTGCAGGATAGAATCCCGTTTGCGCACGTGTCGTTTCTCGATCACGTAGTCGATGTCAGTGATCATAACCATAATGACTGTTTTTTATTCATTTATGAAACTTCATAAATTCACGAAAATTCTGTTTCCGACGGTGCGATATGCAGCTGGATCCCGATAATCTAAAGGCACACGCAAAGTTGCCATCAGGAGATGGAAAATTAAAAATTTCACGCCTAAGACAACTGGATTGTAAATACCCATGCGTTAAACAATGTGGTGAATATATATAGAAAAGACAAAATACTATTTGTATGCGCGCATCGGCACTATCGACACGGCAAAGTAAAGCGATTTCAAAGTAATTCCTATTAGACGGCGATGGACATTGCGATATCACAGTCACTCGCAACGCTAATCATCGATAGAAGCAACGGGACGACGAATCTTGGCGATACATTCTGACAATGATTGACGACAGCTACATGTGATCTTGGCACCTCAGTATCGAAGTTGAATCACGAGCACGGCATTAATCCGAGCGTCCCAGTCACATGGTGTCAACGCAATCAAACGCGACAACAGAAAAGGGGGGGGCGCAGCATTGCGATCGGCCAGCCGTCCTACCTCGCAAGCAATCTCGGAATTCTGGAGAGTGTGAAGATGGTTATAAGGAATTGAATTTGCTGCTCTGTAAGATTTGCAGTTTTCAAGGTTTAGGTAAGTCAGCGTAGCGGTTCTAAGTCGCTGAGCTCGGCTGTCGCCGGCAGACTCTGAATGGCGGAGATCCGTACGCTCGGGGCAGGCAAACGACCAACTTTTTACAGACCGCGATAGACCGAATGATGCTCTCAATCGGATTGCTTTCGATGGACAACGTATCTGGAGGATGGTCAATCTTTACCCTTGCATCTATCGTAGATATTTCATACATATCCACCACTTCTTGCAGTGTACGCGTCGCTATACTTGGCTCCACTCGCCTGCGGAGCCAGCACCATTTCAGTGTGCGAACTGGAGTCGCCTTAACAGGCTTGTTAGAGTGCAGCCGACATAAAGTCGATGCACTGACTTTCCTCCCCTCCCCCTTTTTTTGAATAGGATATTTCGATTATGATCAATTCCTCGCTACCACAAACACTCTCTACAATACGCAACGTGCCATCCTATGCTAATCAACCGAAATCGTCAGTTGCACAATCGAATTCAACGCCAGAAAATCTAAGCGCTCAACAGTGGGATCCGCGTCGACAATATGCTCCAGACAGTGAAGTCATTGTCGATGGTAAAAAATATCGGGCAACTTCACTAATTGAGCAGTATCCACGTACTTCACCGCTGGACAACGGAGATGTGTGGTTGTATGCCGGACAGGCTACGCCATCAGAAAAACTTGCGGGCGCAAAAAAAGAAGCTGTGGATCTTAAGAATCAACTAGCCATGGAGACATTATCGGCAGGGGCAGATAAGCTCGAAAAGCTAGTGTCGAAATCAACGTCAGAACAGCTGGACAACAAGTTAAGCGAAATTGCTGATCTTGAGAAACAACTGGCCACGGAGAAATTTTCGGCAGAGGCAGACAAGCTCGATAAGCTAGCACCGAAATCAACGTCAGAACAGCTGACAGACAGGAAAAAAAAAGGCGAGGATCTTAAGAACCAACTAGCCATGGAGACATTATCGGCAGGGGCAGACAAGCTCGATGAGCTAGCACCGAAATCAACGTCAGAACAGCTGGATGACAAGTTAAACGAGATTGCTGATCTTGAGAAACAACTGGCCACGGAGAAATTTTCGGCAGGGGCAGACAAGCTCGATAAGCTAGCACCGAAATCAACGTCAGAACAGCTGGATGACAAGTTAAACGAGATTGCTGATCTTGAGGAACAACTAGTCAAGGAGAAATTTTCGGCAGAGGCAGACAAGCTCGATAAGCTGGCTCCGAAATCAACGTCAGAACAGCTGACAGACAAGAAAAAAAAAGGTGCGGATCTTAAGAATCAACTGGCCATGGATACATTATCGGCAGGGGTGGACAAGCTCGAAAAGCTAGTGGAAAAATCAATGCCAGAAAATCTAAGCGCTCAACGGTGGGACCCGCGTCAACAATATGCTCCAGGCAGTGAAGTCATTGTCGATGGTAAAAAATATCGGGCAACTTCACTAATTGAACAGTACCCACGTACTTCACCGCAGGACCGCGGAGATGTGTGGTGGTATGCCGGACAGGCTACACCATCAGAAAAACTTGCGAGCGCCCAAAAAGAGGCTGCGGACCTTGGGAACCAACTAGCCTCGGAGACATTATCGACAGGGGCAGACAAGCTCGAAAAGCTAGTGGAAAAATCAATGCCAGAAAATCTAAGCGCTCAACGGTGGGACCCGCGTCGACAATATGCTCCAGGCAGTGAAGTCATTGTCGATGGTAAAAAATATCGGGCAACTTCGCTAATTGAACAGTATCCACGTACTTCGCCGCAGGACAGCGGAGATGTGTGGTGGTATGACGGACAGGCTACAACATCAGAAAAACTAGCGAGCGCCCAAGAAGAGGCTGCGGATCTTAAGATCCAACTAGCCATGGAGAGATTGTCGTCAGGGGTCGACAAGCTCGAAAAGCTAGTGCCGAAATCAGCGTCAGAACAGCCGGACAACAAGTTAGACGAGATTGCTGATCTTGAGAAACAACTAGCCATGGAGACAACGGACGGCCTCCACAAGATCGGAAACCCAATGCCGGAATCAACGTCAAAAGACGTAAGTTAACGCTTAGAACACGGTTGCGAATATTGAGAAAAGCCACCTAAAGAGGCACACAGAATGAGTGTATAGTCGCGACAGATTTTACTGTTTCAAGTATCTCAACAAGCTAGGCGGCGAAGCCGTCTAGCAGGAAATCAGTCGATGTAAGCTGGTACTAAAGAATCGCGTCAATCCCGTTTTTAGCACACTGTGGTTCCCTTTGTGCTGGAACAGCCGTGTACGGACAATTGCCTGCATCCGACGAACTGAAGTAGTGAGGTACTTTGCTTCCTTAAGTGCAATATGACTTAATCTGACATTTCTGGTTAAATTTAGAAACTAGCAATGAAGGAGAGTCAAATGAACGTCATGACGGAACAGAAGATCATCAAGAATAAGGTGGAGCTGTTGAAGCTTGCCGAGCAGCTCGATAGCGTATCGAAAGCTTGCAAGGTGATGAGATTTAGCCGCAGCAGCTTTTACCGTTTCAAGGATCGTTCCTGCAAGGCGGCGAAGCCGCCTTGCAGGAACGATCCTACCAGACCATCCAGAATGAGTTTTACGCCAGCATCTTCCGACGCAAACTATACTCTGCAGAGTGGTGTCGACGAATGGGTGCGAAGCTATAATGAAGAGCGAATGAATTCTGGCAAGCATTGCTTTGGCAATATCCCCGATGCAAACCTTCATCGACAGCAAGCATCTGGCTCTTGCAAAACAACTGGATCGGATAATGTGTAGTAGTCGCGATCTGATCGGACATTCCCCGGTTTGACGTGTGCAGTTGTCAGGTCAAATTCAGTTGTTTAGTGTCGTGATTTTATCTTGCCAGGCCTCCTTTCCGTCAATTAGTGTTTGCATGGGCGTCCGACCGCAGCACATCTTCCCTTGATGTGTGCGGTCGTTGTTGTAATAAGCCAGCCAGTCGTCGAGATCGTTTTGTAGCTCTTCAATCGAGCGATAGATCTTGCGCCGGAATGTGACCTGATAAAACTCCTGCAGAATGGTTTTATGAAAGCGCTCGCAGATCCCATTAGTCTGCGGATGCCGAACCTTCGTCTTGGTGTGCTCAATGTCATTGAGGGCCAGGTAAGATCACTCGATCAACTCTTTAAGCGAATAATTTTTCATCACACTTCGAACGCATAGCACTCGAATAAAACCACTAAAATTCTTTATTTCTTTGCTTTTGAGAGAGACTTGAATTTCAATATCAGATAGTAATTTGGCAGTTGATTGTTGCTGTTCTTTCGCGATTTCATCCAAAATTATCCAATATATCCGCTCGAGTCGAAGACAAGTTAAACGGCCATTTATTCGCATGGATCGTTGAAGCAGAGCCGACAAATTAACACAAGAATGGAATTCAGAATCCTGCATCAGAATGAACCTTTCATGGCACCTCTACTTGGATCAGTAAGCAATGATCTGGACTACGACCATGAATGGACATGGCAGTAATGTGGTACAGAATTTCATTTTGGCCGCTGCCGAACAACACTTTGATTTTCCGGAGGCTACCGCCGAAATCGAACGATTTCCTGACAATGACACGGCTATATAAACAACAAGACGTGTCGTTCTGATCGAAATTTGAAATTCAATCAGCTCACCAGGAAAATTGGTCCCGCAGAGTAATAGCTTCGTTGAATCGTTCGTCAAAGTCGTTGAGAACGACTGTATTGCCTTTCTTAGTAAGTCGAATTCGCCCACGGCACACGCGCATCTGGCTGTAGAATTTGAGCACTTCGACAAACGCCATTCGTGAAAAAAATTACGTCAAAGGAGTTTGACGCCGTTCGGGTTTCACTAACTTTCCAAAACGTTCTTCTAGTCGTCGAATCCTCTCCTCTAGTTGCGTCACTTGCACTTTGAGCTCCGCATTATCTCTATTGGTCGCATCGGCCGCCTCAGAAATTTGGCTGAAAGAGAGCCAACTTCCCACCGAAATAGTTAACGCCGCAATAGAAACTTTGATCACACTGAATACCATATACTTGCCCCTACAATTAGTTCGTCTTTTGTCTATTGCTGTCATTTATCTCCGACTATTGGAATCCCTCACATCGACACCGCAGCGGCGACCAAAGAATGCACCCTTCAAATCTATTCCGTCGCATCGCTATGGCGTGACCAACCCAACCCAATGCAATGTTGATGGCCCAGCCAATGCAATTTCTCGCATCACAGATTGAATGCCCTTCGCCGTATTGATTGTGGCCATATATTGTTTCTTTTTAGCTTTCCTGTTCAGTCTTCGCTCGATGCGGCGGGTGTACTGGTCTCCATACTGAACGATCGATTCCAACATACACTGCAAGTCCGGGTCATCAATCTGGCTTTGCGCCAATTGGCGCCAAACATCACACATATTCCAACGCCGAAAGCGCATATAGACCGCATTGATTTTTCCGAATTGCGCCGGCAGGCTGCTCCAACTTGCCTGATTCAATACTATCCACAGTACTGCTTCGATATATAAGCGATTGTTTTTTGCCTTCGCACCGGGATCGCCTTGCTTCCCGATCAGCAAAGGCGCCAATTTTTTCCATTGATCATCTCGAAGCTTCATTTCGTCATTCCGCATTTTTGATTCATCGTGAAATTTATAAAAATCTCCGTTAAGTGCTCTCATGATCGGATAGCTGATCGTTCATCGCTAGCAGACTTATCGTCAAAGAATGTAGGAAAACTCCGATAACACCCAAAACATCCTGGCTCAGCAGCCCAAAGACAAGAACAAGCTGTATGCGCCGAAAGCGGAATGCATCAACAAAGGCAAGATCAGTGGAATGTATTTAATACATATCCACCACCTCTGCAGTGACTGCGAAATCTATACTCCTTGACGAAACACTGTAAGAATCGCCAAAAAATATCCTGCATCAATCGGTGAATGCCAACTACATCAACGCGATCGTCTGATGACGGCACGCATCGGCAAGTCCTGATTGTCACGTCCTCCCACTATCTTTTTCTTTGAAAGGCTATCTTGACTATGAGTATTTCCTCTTCTTCACAATTTCCACCGGTCATTCGCACGCCCTATAATCCTCCTCCAATCGGCCCGTCCGTCAGTGCATCGAAAGCGCCTGAGCCGAATGATGAAGCAACCGATGACAAAGGCAGTGAGCGCCCCTCTCGATCGACGAACAGCGTCAGCACCGCTTCTGCGTTAACTGGTTCTTCCGTATCTGGCAGCGGCGCGTCATCGCAACCAACGACCAATGGCGCAGATGTCGTCAATGGACAAATCGACAAACTGGAACAATCCTCGGCGAACAGTGAAAAGGTGTTTGCGCAGAAACCGAGTTTGATGGAAAAACTCGCCGAGAAATTCGCAGCACAGCACCCAAAAGTACCGCGACCGATTGATCTCACTAAAACCTATGTGAATACTTATCGGATCACGCGGGTACCTGGCCATACCGATGAAAACGGTGTATACGTGTTCGGCAAAACTGTCCGTACGTTGGAGTCGTCAAAAAGCGTGGCTGATTGGATTGCGGATAAATATGCAAGCGGACCAGGTGTCAATCCCCTTGATAACGATATCCTAGCGAATAGTACGTTAGGTCGAGGAATCTATTCGGATCCGACGGCCGTCGAAGAGAGCGCGGAAATCGGAGGGGTTAGTGTTCGTGATTTGCAGCGCTTCCTTGATCAGCCTGGTACGGGCGATGACCTTGAGAAGACAGCTATTGATCAAAACAATGAGTATTATTCTCAGCCTAATTCCCAAACAGGTGGCCTAAGCGTTAAGCAATGGCTAGTTAATACGCGAAAAGAGCGGATACGTACAGAAGCAGATCTGCGTGTTGGCGACGGTACACTTCAGCCGAAAAGTAAAAAGCTGATCGATACGGTAATGGCCAATCCTACTCTCGCTGAACTGGAGAAGCTGCCGGTGGATCAGAGACCCAATGTAACGCCCTTAAGCATCAGGTTTGATCTGAACTCTCAAGTGGCCGATACGCCAATACCGGGCGCATTTTATATGTCGACTCCTCAAGCCGCAGGGAAAGGTTCGGGGGCGGATGATGCAGCGTTGGTTTTATCCATTCCAGGTGAGGCGCTCAGAGAGTTCGACTCCGAAGACGCAATGAACGGGTATATCGATGCTCGGTCACATCATCCTGAGGAGCGTAAATCTCTGCTAAATTTGCTGCAAGCACAGGTAAGATCTGCCGTAGGGGAAACAAGATTTACCCTAAGTCCGTCGGATTCCCCAAAACCTCGCATCGATGCGAATCGCAATTTTTTTGAGTACAGTGTTCAAGGGCAAATCGATCAACAAAATGCGGATATCCGCTATGAATTTGGACAGGCGAAGGTGCAGCGTGCCGACTTGAATGTATTCGATGCAATAGGCAAGTCGGCCAATGCACCGTTGCGACAGTCCTTCGATACGAGAGGTGTACTGGAAGAGCGTGACGCACAGCTGTTGGAAGCCAATTCGCCAGCTTGGCGGCAGAATGCCACCGACGCACAGCTTCGGCAACTTGAAGAGGTAGAGAAGAAACGCGAGGCAAGCGAAGAAAAAGTACGTGACTTAGCGGCGGAGAAGAAAATACCGCCTCTGCCAGAATTCACAAATAACGAAATCAATGCCGCGATAGAAAAGAAGTACCCTGGTTGGCGGATTTATCCTGAGCAAGTGACAGTTTCAATCACTGAACTCACACCCGGAGCTAGGATTCCTGGCACAGTTGGTTCAGCTGGGGCGCCGACACCAACGACTAATGTTAAGCAAGTTCCGGTCGTCGAATATTTTTTGGGGAACAATCCCCCTTGGGACGCGAGTTCTCGACGACAAGAACTATCGATGACCTTGATCGATAGCAAAGGAAATCGGAAGAAGCTATCAAGCGACGAGATCAAGAAAATGGTGACTGACGCGAATGTTGGTCAGAAATATCAGGACAAACTCAAGGAGACATTTCTTTCTTCTGGCGGGCAAGATCTTCGCGTTGCGTGGACGCAGTATCAAACGGCCAAGATGGACGTCGATGCTAAAGAAGCACGGCTCCAAGGCGTTTTTTCGGAAGATAGTCCTGAACGACCTGCATATGATTGGGTCGAAAGTGTGATTCAGTACCCGGATGCAAAAACCCGACCGAAGATTAGTGGACAAGCGATACAGGCCGAAGCATTGATCATTGGAGGTTCAGCGCCACATTACCGACGTGGCTTTAGTGTTGATGGCGTGATGGCCATTGGGCCTAAGAATGGCGCCGTCGTCTTGTGCACTCCTGAGGCGCCCGACGGTTTGACAATGCAGGTATTTGCGAGTCGGGAAGAAATGGCGCAGTCACCACGGTTGAGAACGCCTGAGATGGTAGCGTACCTCATGGCACGCGTATCGGAGAACGGTCAGGTCGAAGTCGCAAAATTAGGTGGTCCGGCGACAGGTGGACCCTACCGAGGGCCTACCACGGTCGGCACACATGAGATTCGGGGTAATGTACAAGACGAAATGTATACCGCCCACGTTAACATGATGATTGCCAACGCGAATGTCCAATCGACGACCAATGCCGAACGTAACAAGCAGTCGGCGCTGAATATTTTTAACACTGCAGTCGATATAGTAAATTACCTTTTAATGATCCCTGGTGCAGGGAGAATAGCTGGCGGAGTGAGGGGATTATTCCGATCTCCAAACATTCGTTCGCAACTCGCGAAATTAAAGACCTTGCCACGCCTGTTCAAGAAAAGAGGTCCGAGAGGAGAAGATACGATCGATCTGTTACCGAGATCGAGCACGTCAAGCTCAACGAATTCACTCAGCTCGAGAAGATTGTCCGCCGACATTGATCCGACAAAGCTTAAGCATGTCGGTAAGAATATCTTTGCTGATCCATCCACCAATAAGCAATATCTCTTGTACCGAAGTACCTGGGTTGAAACATTTACTCAAGGTGAAAAACGCTTTATTCGCGATCCGCAAAATCCGTTGGAACCCATGGAGATGAAGAAGATTGGCGAAGAGTGGGTGCCGCAGCTCCAGGAGGAAGTCGCGATCCCAGAAAAGCCGTCTAAAACACGTGCAGAAAGGAATGCTGAGTTGCCGACCGACCTATCCAGTCGCCCATTTGATGAGAATGCTTTAATGCACTATCGCATTGAGCTGATAAATTACCTGTCTACTGAGGGTAACCAAGAGACTTTCTTGAATTTTCTCGATATCCAGGCAGCCAAAGGTAATATCAGCTTGGACGACCGTGCCGCAATATTGGTCGCATCGGATCCTTATGAGCGAGCTAAACTTTTCTTGGAACTATACGAGTCACGCAGTCCAGAAGCTCTTCCTAAATTTCCGGCAGAACTGATGCAGGCGATTGGCAATGGCACTGAAGTGACATTGGCAAAAGAGTCGGTGGCGAAGTTAATTGCAGAAGAACGAAAAACGCTTGCAGATCTCCCGGCGAAACTGGAAGCTAACGGCCCATTTGACCAAGCGGCGATGAAAATACATCGCAAGGAATTAATGAAATTACTGTCTGCCGACAGCAACAAAGACACATTTTCCAATTTGCTCGATATACAAGCAGCCAAAGGTAATATTAGCTTGGACGACCGTGCCGCAATATTGGCCGAATCGAATCCTAATCAACGAGCTAGACTTTTCTTGCAACTATACGAATCACGCAGTCCAGAAGCTCTTCCTACATTTCCAGCAGAACTGACGCAGGCGATTGCCAATGGCACTGAAGTGACATTGGCAAAAGAGTCGGTGGCGAAGTTAATTGCAGAAGAACGAAAAACGCTTGCAGATCTCCCGGCGAAACTGGAAGCTAACGGCCCATTTGACCAAGCGGCGATGAAAATACATCGCAAGGAATTAATGAAATTATTGTCTGCCGACAGTAACAAAGGTACTCTCACGCGCCTGATAGATTATGCGTACTTTGACGGGGAGATTTCAGCGGCTGACGCTCATCAACTTCGGCGAACGCCCAATCCTCACGAGCGCGCTAGACTTTTCTTGGAAAGATACGAGGGAAGAAATCCAAAAACTCTTCCTAAATTTCCTGCAGAACTTAAGCAGGCGATTCTCGACACACCTGAATTTGCGCCCAAAGAAGGAATTCGGCCTGATTTTGCTGTCAAAGATCGGAACGCACTTGCAGATCTCCCAGCGAAACTGGAAGCCAACGGCCCATTTGACCAAGCGACGATGAAAACACATCGCAAGGAATTAATTAAATTATTGTCTGCCGACAGTAACAAAGGTACTCTCACGCGCCTGATAGATTATGCGTACTTTGACGGGGAGATTTCAGCGGTTGACGCCCATCAACTTCGGCGAACACCTGATCCTTACGAGCGGGCTAGACTTTTCTTGGAACGATACGAGTCAAGCAATCCAAAAACTCTTCCTAAATTTCCTGCAGAACTTAAGCAAGCGATACTCGACACGCCTGAGATCGCATAGGCAATCTATAGGTGTCTGATTCACGTGTGCGATGCAAGATATCATTTCAACTGAAATTGATGCAATGAATGATGAAATTCGCAAGCAACTGAAACTGAGGGAAATTGTACGAAGAACTCGGCAACGCAGGTATTGCCTACCTGCGTTGCAGCTCCATCATTCGTTATGGAATCTGGCGCCACATCGGGTACGTTGTCTTACCCCCTCTTAAACGGGATCTCATTCTAGCGGCTACCAGCCGCTAGTTCGAGCCGCCAATGTCAATGGCGTCGCCCAAGACCAGGTTCCCATGCGGGCAATATGCACCGTTGCTGAATCGGTCTTGCGTAGCGCGCATTCCACTTCGTCGCAACGGACTCAATTTGTGTTTCTTCGACGCGTTTGCGAGACCCCGCCGATGACTACGCCCACATGGCTCGCCATGGCCGATCGCCGGAGAACCATGCTGTGGGACTCTTCGGTCCACAGCATGGTTGATAACGGCCGAAAACTAACTCTGAAAATGGTCCAGAAAATCCAAGTAGATCATCTGGGTAGTTAAAATACTTTAACAGTCCAACTTTATGGGGCCAATCAATTCACCTAGAGTCTCAAAAACGAATACCGAAAAACAAAATCATCTCATCGATAGCAAGCGAATTTGCTTTATTCGAAAAAAAATTCGAGAAGTCACAGAAAATATGCTGACACAGCATACGAGCCAGCAAAAAATGCTTGCAAATACAAGCATTTTACGGGCCAAAATAATTGATCCACGCACCATTATTATTCGACGCTAACTGCTTCGTACCCATTACAAGCGGATAGCCGGCATTCCATGTCAGTTTCTGGTGACTCTTCATTCTTGACTTGCTACCGTATTGTTCACTCCTGCGTTTCATTAAATTTTCTCACCGCCATTACGCCGGCCACGGTCAGGAACGATCCGAAAACTACAATTCGATCATTCGCATTTGCTCTATCTAAGGCATCTGCGTAGGCCTGCCCGGGAGAGTCGAAAGAAGTAATACGGGATTGTGCATTTGGCCCTACATCGGGATGGACGCCTATCTCAAGTAAACACTCTTTCAATTGTTCACTGCTGGCGGCACGTGGCGGTGGCAATGCCGTCAAGCACCAGTGATCGATACATGACTTTAGCTGTGCTGCAATGCCCTTGATATCCTTGTCCAACATTGCGCCAAATACCGCATAGGTTTGTGCATGAAAATCCGTGTCTTTTAGATTTTTTGCCAAGGCAACTGCTGCATGCGGATTATGTGCAACATCAAATATGACCGATGGCTTGCCAGGTAAAATCTGGAAACGCCCTGGCAAATCTATGCCTAGAAGGCCATCGTGTAATGCGTTGAGACTCACCGGCAATTCGCGCTGCAACACTTCCAGCGCAGCCAATGCTGCTGAGGCATTCAGCAGCTGGCTGGCACCGCGCAGGCCGGGATAGCCCAGCGCATTGCGGCGCTGGCCGCGGCCGCCGTAATTCCACTGCTGCTTGTCGCCGGTGTAGTTGAAATCGCGGCCTAGCAGCCAGAGGTCGGCGCCGATCGCGTTGGCATGGTCGATCAGGGATTGCGGCGGCACCGGGTCGCTGCACACCGCGGTTTTGCCAGCCCGGAAGATACCTGCCTTTTCAAAGCCGATTTTCTCGCGGGTGTCGCCCAGGTATTCGATGTGGTCGATGTCGACGCTGGTGACGATGGA